>JANNAJ010000325.1:0-8116 GCA_031384285.1 Verrucomicrobiota bacterium | reverse complement strand
GGCTGTCGCCGACCTCGGCGGCCTTGCCGATGATGGTGTAGGTGATGACCTGCTTCGACGCGAGGCGAGGAACGGTCGGGAAGTTCACGGTCTTGCCGTTGACCTTGCCGCCCTGCGAGCTGGTCGGGGTCACTTCCTTCGGGAAGTTGGCGACGGTGTTGATGTTCGTCAGGTCGGCGGTGCCCTGGTTGGTGATCTTGATCGTGTAGGTGGTGGACTCGCCGACCTGCAGAGGATCAGGATCGTCGACGACCTCGAGCAGGACGGCCGAGAGGCCCTTCCAGAGCGTGCAGGCCTCGGCGGTCTCCTTCAGACCTTGGGCGGTGCTGACGGCCGCGGTGTTGCACCACTTGCCGGCCTGGACGCTGGTGAGGACGACGTCGTACGTCTTCGACTCGCCCGCCTTCAGGCTTCCGGTGTTCCAAGTGATGTTGTTGCCCGCGATGGTGCCGCCCGGCGCGCTGACGATCTTGGTCTGGGAAGGAGCGGTGTCGGTCACGACCACGCCGGTGAGGTCGGTGTCACCGATGTTGGACGCGGTGATCTTGTAGCCCGCCTGCTTGTTGAGGTACTGCTCGGCGAGGCCGGTCTTCACGAGCTTGAGGCCCGGCTTGACGACCAAGGTGCAGGCATCATCGGTCACGCTGGCGGCGTTGGAAGCGGTCGCGGTGGCGACGTTGCAGTGCTTGCCGCGCTCGGCCGCCTTGAGGCTGACCGGGATCGTCTTGGAGGCGCCCGGGGCGAGGTCGCCGACGGTGAAGGGGATCTCCTTCACGCCGCCGAGGCCGGCCGGGACCTTGTCGGTCACGACGACGTTCTTGGCGACCGCGGTGCCGACGTTCTTGACGACGATGTTGTAGGCGACATCGGCGCCGAGCTGGGCGACCTCAGGTCCGGTCTTGTCGATCGCGAGCTGCGGGCGGCCGACGACGGTCTGGGCGCAGACGCGGGGGTCGGCCTTGATCGTGGCGCAGGAGAACAGCGTGCCTTCCTTCTCCGGCTTCACGGTCACCTTGAGGTTCTTGGCCTCGCCGGCGTCCATGTTGCCGAGGTTCCAGGTCAGCGTGTTGCCGGACACCGAAGCCTGCGGCGAGGTGCTGACGAGCGACGTGCCGGCCGGGATGGTGTCGGTCACGACGACGTTGCCGGCGCAGCCCGTGGCGAGCGCCTTCAGGTCGTAGGTGTACGGCTCACCAAGGGACGCTTCGGCGGGAGCGGTCTTCGCGAGCTGGACCAAGCCTCCGGTGACCGTCGTGCACGGGCCGGCGGCCGGCTTGGCCGCGGGAGCCGCCTGGGCGACCACCATCGGCTTGGGAGCGGGCTCCCCGAGCGACTTGAAGTAGGGCGATCGGCCGGTGTAATAATCACCCACGATGACCTCGTAGGTCTGGCGGTCGCGGGTCCGGATCTCGCGGTCGTCCTCTTGGGTGTTGGCGAAGGTGGTCGGCGCGAGGACCGCCAAGAAGGCAGCTGCGCCCAGGGCAAGGCGCTTGGAAATCGAGAAGCTGTTCATGCAGGGATGGTATTACTTATGGTCGGCTTGAGTACGGACGAGAGCGCTCGCTGATCCAGCAAACCCTCGGAAGGCAAGAAATCAGCCCTGAAATCGATGCATCTCAGGGGGGATCCTGCCCACGGCGGGCTTGTGTCGCGCGCACGGCACCCACGACGAGTCTCACGCTGCTCCGGCGATGTCAAGTTGGGCGGACGTGCGCCGGTTCCGGCCCTGTCGGCGTGCTGGCGCGACGCGCAGAGGCCGCATCCGTCGGTCCGTCACTCGCGCCACCGCGCTTCGTGGCGCATCGCGTGGTCGACCATGACGAGCGCGGTCATCGCTTCGACCATCGGCACCGCGCGGGGCAGGACGCACGGATCGTGGCGGCCACGGCCCTTGAGCGTCGTCTCGGCACCGGTGACGTCCACCGTGTCCTGCTCGTGCATGACCGTGGCGACCGGTTTGAACGCCACCCGGAAATAGACGGTCTCGCCGTTGCTGATGCCGCCCTGGATCCCGCCGCTGCGGTTCGTGACGGTACGGACACGTCCGTCCACGTTGCGGAACGCGTCGTTGTGCTCGCGGCCGGTCATGCCGATACCGCCGAACCCGCTCCCGATGTCGAAGCCCTTGCTCGCCGGCAACGACAGCATCGCCTTGGCAAGATCCGCCTCCATACGGTCGAAGACCGGCTCGCCCCAGCCGACCGGCACGCCGCGGGCGACCCCGAGGACGATCCCGCCCACGCTGTCCCCCGCCGCACGCGTCGCTTCGATGAGAGCCACCATGCGCTCCGCCGCGGCGGCGTCCGGACAACGGACGATGTTCGCCTCCGTCTGCCCGACGGTGAACGCGTCCGGATCGACGGTCACCGCGATGTCCTTCACCTGGGTGACACACGCGAGGACCTCCACGCCCCAGCGTTCGCGGAGAAGCTTCTTGGCGATCGCGCCGGCCGCCACCCGGCCGATGGTCTCGCGGGCGCTGGTGCGACCGCCGCCCGGCCAGGCCCGGATGCCGTACTTCGCCTGGTAGGTGTAGTCCGCGTGCGACGGGCGGAACTTGGTCGCCATCTCGCTGTACGCCTCGCTGCGCTGGTCCTCGTTGCGGACCATCATCGAGATGGGCGTGCCGAGCGTGCGCCCCTCGAACGTGCCGGAGAGGATCTTCACCGTGTCCGTCTCCTTGCGCGGCGTGACGATGCTCGATTGGCCCGGCCGCCGCCGGTCGAGGTCCGGTTGGATATCGGCCTCGCTCAACGCGAGCCGCGACGGGCACCCGTCCACCACCACGCCGACCCCGCCCCCGTGGGATTCGCCCCAAGTGGTGATGCGGAAGAGTTGCCCGAAGGAGTTGCCCATGCGTCCGCGGAAGATGCGGGAAAGCCGGCCGGGGAGAAAAGCGCGATTCGCAGCCGCTCTTCGGGGCGCGTCGCCCTGCCCTGCCCTGCCCTGCCCTGCCGTCGGATCAACGGCGGCGGCCCTCCTCCCCCCGGCAGGTCGGCCCGGGTGTGATCAGAAGTGGCGGTCAGTCGAGGTGGTGTGAAGGAAGATTGCAGTAGGCGTGCCCGAGGAGGTCGGCAGCTGCTTCGGCTCGTGGAGGGCGCTTGAGCGGGACCAGCAGAACAAATGAGGCCGCGCGGCAGCGCGGACCTTACCCACGATGGTAGGGACGGGCTGCCGCCCGTCCGTGACTTCTCCCCGGACGCCGAGGGCAACCCGGCCGCACAGAGCACAACTCCGCGCCACATCCGCCGACGTGTCCGCCACTTCCGATCACGTCCGGCCGCCCCGGCGCCTTGACCCTCGCGCCCCGCGTCCACCCCGCTGCCCCATGCCGTTGTCCGATGCCACGATCGCCGAACTCCGTGCCCGCCTGGGCGAGCCACAGGTCCTGACCGCGCCGGAAGACCTGATCACCTATTCCTTCGACGGCACCGCCGCGCTCCAGCAGCTGCCCGGTTGCGTGGTGTTCGCCCGGTCGGCGGCGGATGTCGTGGCCGTGCTCGAGATCGCCACGCGCACCCGCACGGCCGTGGTCACCCGCGGTTCCGGCACCGGTCTGAGCGGCGGCTGTCTGCCGTCGCCGGATTGCATCGTGCTCTGCACCGTGCGCATGGACCGGATCCTCGAGGTCGACACGGCGAACCTCACCCTGCTCGCCGAGCCGGGAGTGACGACCTTGCGCATCGCCGAGGCCGCCGCGGCCGTCGGGCTCTTCTATCCGCCGGATCCGGGCTCGATGAAGATCTCCACCATCGGCGGCAACGTCGCGGAGAACTCCGGCGGGCTCCGCGGATTGAAGTACGGCATCACCCGCAACTACGTGATGGGCCTCCAGGTCGTGCTTCCCGACGGAGAGGTGATGTCCACCGGCAACAAGTGCGTGAAGGACGTCGCGGGCTATTCGCTCAAGGACCTCTTCATCGGCAGCGAAGGCACGCTCGGCGTGGTCACCCAGGTGCTGCTGAGGCTCATCCCCAAGCCCGCGGCGAAACGCACGATGGTGGCGACCTTCCCTGAGATGGACGCCGCGGCGCAGACCGTCAGCGACATCATCGCCGCGCGGATCATCCCCTGCACGCTGGAGTTCCTCGACCGCACGACGATCCGTTGTGTCGAGGACTACGCGAAGATCGGCCTGCCCGATTGCGAGGCGCTGCTCCTGATGGAGACCGACGGCCATCCGGCACAGGTCGCCGAGGAAGCGGCCCAGATGGAGGCCATCGCCCGCCGGAACGGTTGCCTGGAGGTCCGCATCGCCAAGGACGACGCAGAGGCCGACAAGCTCGCGAGCGCCCGTCGGAGCGCCTTCAGCGCCCTCGCCCGCGTCGCGCCCACGACCATCCTCGAGGACGCCACGGTCCCGCGGAGCGAGCTTGCCGCGATGGTCCGCTTCATCGCCGGCGTCGCCGTGAGGCACCGGTTGCGCATCGGGACCTTCGGGCACATGGGCGACGGCAACCTGCACCCGACCTTCCTCACCGACGAGCGCGACAAGGACGAGATGCACCGCGTGGAGCTGGCGTTCCACGAGATCTTCGAGGAAGCGATCCGGCTCGGCGGCACCATCACCGGCGAACACGGCGTGGGTGTGGCGAAGAAGAACTTCCTGCCCCGGTTCATGGGCGACGCCCAGATGCGCGTGATGCGCGAGCTCCGCCGCGCGCTCGACCCGCACGCGGTCCTCAACCCGGGGAAGATGTTCGATTGAGCCGCGCGGAAAGCCGCGGATGGAGCCCTGGAAAAAGCCACGGGCCGGATCTCGCGATCCGGCCCGTGGCGTCTCCGAAGGTGTCATGACCTCCGACCGCTCCCACCTCACTTGAGGCGGAGGACGATCTGCTTGTCGATCTCGCTGGCGAGATAGATGTCCGGCGCGCCGCCGCTCTTCCGGGCCTGGACGTTGATGCGGCTCACGCGAGGCTCGATCTCGTCGACCTTGATCCACACCGTGCGGTTGTCGACGCTGGCGACCAGCGTCTTGGCGATGGTGTTCTCACCGGTGAGCGTGCCGTTGAACGCGAGCGTCTCCTTGGCCGCCGCGAACACCTGGTCGACCGGCCGCTCGTAGCGGCTCTCGATGGTGTCCTTGGCCCACGGCGCGCCGATCTTCTTCCGGCCTTCCTGGGTGGAATAGCAGCCGGAAGCGGCGAGCACGACGACGCCGAGGGAGATCGCGGAGAGAAGCTGTTTCATGGCGCGCCGATGCAATCACAGCCGGCCGCGTGGTCAAGCCCCGGTTGGTGCCGGTTGACGGAAGACCGGCCGCCGGCGACCCGGAGCCAAGCAGTCCCCCGGTCATGTCCGACCGGCCGCACAGAGGCGACACCCAGCCGGAACAAAGCTCGGCCCCCGGGTGAGAATGGGCGCCTGAAAGCAGAACTCCCGACCCGGGCAGGGCCCGGATGCGCCAGCGGCCGCGGCTCGCTCCGGCGTGCTGCCGATGCCGCCGAAGCGGGGAGAAGTCACGGACGGGCGGCAGCCCGTCCCTACCCTCGTGGGTAGGGGCCGCGCTGCCGCGCGGCCCCATCTGCCCTGCGGGTCCCGCTCAGGCGACTTCCATGGGTCGGAAGTCGCTGCCGCCCTCCGCGACCACGGACTCTCGGGTGAAGAGCCCGAACCCGACGCAGAGGCCATGCTCGACCTCCGCGTCGCTCGCGCGAACCTCCTCAGGCACGCCCACTGGAATCTTCCCTCTCACTACCTCAACTGACCGCCACTTCCAATCACGCCCCACCGGGACCTGCACGACGCCCGCCTTCCCCGGAGCCGCTGTTTTTCAGACAGGCAAAAAGGTGCTTTGCCTAGGAAGATCTAGGCAGCCTAGGGATGCGCCCATTGACAACAGGACGCGAGGTTCCTAGCGTTTCGGGGATCCGGGCTGTAGCCGTTTCTTCAGCGGGGTTCTCCACCCCCACCTCCTTGGCGGCTGCGGCCCGGATCACCTTTATCCGGCGCGCCAAAAAACTTTCCGGGACAAAAGCGTTGACTCGCCGCTGCCGCAAAGTACAACACGCGCCCACCCCACGCGGGGGTGTAGCTCAATTGGTTAGAGCGCTGCCCTGTCACGGCAGAGGTTACGGGTTCGAGTCCCGCCACTCCCGCCACTTTTCCTTCCGGAAAGTGTCCTCCCCGCATCCGCTCCGCTTGGAGCCATGCCCCCCCTTTGTCGGACTTGGGGACCTCCCCACGCGGTTCCGCTCCCTCACAGGTCCTGAGTGTCGCCCGTCCGCGGTCGCGTCCGGCATCGGCGCCCGGACGCCCAAGCCTTCGGCCCGGGCGATGGATCGGCCAAGCGGGTGGGCGATCTGAAGGCCGGCCATCGGATCGAGTCCTCGGGCGTGGCCCCGGTGCGAAGTGGCGGAACAAGGGCAACTACACCGAAAGAGGGCAAGAGAGAGGGTAGAAACCCGTCCAAACATCATGGCTCGGCTCCCAAGAGAGGTTCGCCGCCATTTGCTTCGGGCCGAGCAATCGGTCCGTTCGCCCGTCCCGGTTGTCGGGTGTGACCGGAAGTGGCGGACACATCGGCGGATCTGGCGCGGAGTTGTGCTCCGTGTGGCCGAGTTGCCCTCGGCGTGGGGGGCATCGCACACCGCCCTCGAAGCCAGAGCATGTCGTGTCCGGGATCCCGCGTTCCCGCGTTCCCGGCATGGTGTGCGGTCCAGGCGCCTGGAAGCGGAACTCCCGACGGAGCAGGGCCCGGGTGCGCCCGTGGCCGCGGCTCGCTTCGGCGTGCTGCCGATGCCGCCGACGCGGGGAGAAGTCACGGACGGGCGGCAGCCCGTCCCTACCATCGTGGGTAGGGCCCGCGCTGCCGCGCGGCCCCATCTGCTGTGCGTGTCCTGCCCAGGAACCTCCACGACTCGGAAGTATCTGCTGACCTCCGCGACCACGGACTCTTGGGGGCAGAGCCCGGACCCAACCCAGAGGCCATGTTCGGTCTCCGCGTCGCTCGCGCCGATCTCCTCGGGCATGCCTTCCGCGATCTTCCCTCACTCCACCTCGACTGACCGCCATTTTCAATCACACCTCGGTTGTCCAATAAGTGGACTTACGGTTGTCTCATCGTGTAGCTTCGCCCGGTGAGCTATCAGCCGCAGTTCACCATCACGCCCGCCTTGCTGGCCCGCGTGGAGCAGATCGCCGCCCTGCGCGAGCGCATCCTGTCGGCCACGGTGGAGGTAGCGTGGATTCCGGCCCTCCAAAAGGACACCAGGACGCGCAACACCCATTCCTCGACGGCCATCGAGGGCAATCCCCTGACCTTGGAACAGGTCCGCGCCGTGGAGGAAGGCCGGGAAATCCCCGCCGTCGCCGTCCGAGCCAAACGGGAGGTCGTCAACTACTTCGCCGCGCTGCGGCTCGTGGAGAAGAACGCCGCCAAGAAGACCATCACGCACGAAGAGATCCTGCGGTTGCACAAGACCATCGCCGGCGAGGTGATGGACCAAGGCACCGCGGGGCGTTATCGCACGATCGCCGTCCGGGTAGGCAGCTATGTCCCGCCCCCACCGCAGGACGTTTCCGGGTTGATGTTTGAGTTGCTGGAGTGGTGGAACCAGCAATCGGCCAAGCTGTCGCCGGTGCTGAGTTCCGCCATTCTGCACTACCGCTTTGAAGGCATACACCCCTTTGCCGACGGGAACGGGCGGACCGGCCGGGTGCTGGCCTTGTGGGAGCTGTATCGGCGCGGCTTCGATACGCACCACATCTTCTCCGTGGACGAGTTCTATTGGGAGGACCGCCCGCGCTACTACGCGGCGCTCGATGCCGTGCGGCGCGAAGGCGAGAACCTGACGGGCTGGCTGGAATACGCCGCCGAGGGATTGCAGCTCACGTTGGACCGGGTCTGGACGCGCGTGCAGAAGCTTTCGGCGCGGGCAAAACCCACGAAACTCGTGTTGCGCCCGAAACAGGAACAATTGCTGCAATTGTTGCGGGACCACAAGAGCATGACGCCGCAGGAGATTTGGGACGCACTCGGAGTCACGAAGCAGGGCGCGATGAAGTTGATGCACCCATTGCTGGACGCCGGTTTGGTGCAGCGCGTCGGCACGCGGAAAACTGGGCGCTACATCTTGGCGTGAGACAATCAATCCGAAAACCGCCATGCACC
>JANNAJ010000271.1:0-8139 GCA_031384285.1 Verrucomicrobiota bacterium | reverse complement strand
TCGTCTCCGCGACGCCCGCGCACTTCCGCGTGGTCGAGAAGATCCTGCCGACGCTCGACAAGGCGCCCGAGCGGTCCGACCGCGACGTCCAGTTCGTATGGCTCAAGAAGGCGAAGGCGTTCGACGTCTCCGCCAAGCTCGGCGCCCTGTTCGAGGACCGTCCCCGCTCCGCCCGCCCGGTGATCGAGCCCGACCTCTCCGCCAATTCGCTCACCATCATCGCCAAGCACGGCGACATGCCGCAGATCCAGGACCTCGTCTCGCGGCTCGACGAGCAGGGCAAGGATTCCGCCGTCCAGGTGCGGCTCCGCCCGCTCGAGCGCGTCGCCGCCGACCAGATGGCCAAGATGCTCGAGACCATCTACCCGCAGGTCTCCGGCAAGGCGCTCCGCGTCGCCGACAAGGTCCCGGCCGCTGCCCCCGAGAAGAAAGCCGACGACACCACGCCCGCCCCTGCCCCCGAGGTGGTCATCGCCGTGGACAAGGCGTCGAACGCGTTGATCCTCTCCGGCCCGGCTCAGGAGCTCGACAACGTCGAGCGCCTCGTCACCGACCTGTCGATCAACGCCCACGGCGACGAATCCGAGTTCCGGCTCTTCCCGATCAAGGACGCCGATCCCGTCATCGTCGCCCGCACGCTCACCGAGCTGCTCAAGCAGGAGCCGGTCGCGGTGCCCTCCGCGTCGGGCGTCCCGATGCTCGTCGCGCCCAAGCAGCGCATCACCGTGGTCGCCGAGCCGCGCACGCGTTCCGTCATCGTCCGGGGACGGCCGACCGATTTCGCGCTGATGGAGTCGCTCATCCGCCAGCTCGACAACGCCGGACAGGTCACCCAGCTCGGCTTCCACATCGTTCCGCTGACCAACGCGCCTCCCGAGAAGGTCCTCCCGCTCGTGCAGCAGATGGTCGCCCAGCTCGCGGCCTCGCGGCCGGGAGAGCCGGTGACCGTCGCGATGGACCAGCGTTCACGCGGGCTCGTGGTCATCGGTCGCGACACCATGGCGGCCCAGGTCGAGAAGATGATCCGCTCGCTCGACCAGCCCACGGCCAACATCGAGGCGGTGGTGCAGATCATCTCCCTGCGCAAGACCGGCGCCGCGCAGGTCGCGTCCGTCCTCCAAGGCATGCTCAAGTCCGGCGCCCAGGGCGAATCGACGCCCGAATCCCGCGAGCTCCAGGACCAGGTCCGCCGCCTCAAGGTCCGCAACGACGCCGGCGACGAGGTGGTGCTCGATCTCTCCAAACCTGTCAAGATCGCCGCCGACCCCGCCGCCGGCGGCGGCAACCGGCTCGTCCTGACATCGACGCCCGACAACCTCAAGGCGCTCGCCGCTCTGGTCGCGATGATGGATTCCGTGCCGGTGCTCGACGGCGTGAAGGTCCGCTTCGTGCCGCTCGAACACGCCGACGCCGCGGCCGTCGCGCAGGCGTTGACCACCATCTTCACCCAGGGCCGCCAGCTCGCCGCCGGCCCCGTCGGTCCGAACGCCGTCCCGGCCGACCAGGGCAAGGCGCTCGTGAGCCCCCTCAACATCGCCGTCGACGCCCGGAGCAACACGCTCATCCTCAGCGGCCAGCCCGAAAGCCTCGAGCTCGCCCAGAAGGTCGTCGCCGACATGGACCGCGAGCAGATGAAGTTCGTGACCGACGTGAAGCTCTTCCGCCTCAAGCACGCCTCGGCCACCCGCCTCGTGCCCCTGCTCCAGTCCGCCTTCGCCGAAGGCCCGTCGGTCCCCGGCACCGAGGGCTTGTCCACCCAGATCACCCGCCTCCGCACCCTCCAGGACGGCCAGCGCGCCAAGCTCAACGACACGCCCAAGACCCGCGCGGCGCTGACCATCCAGGCGGACGACCAGGCCAACATCCTCGTCGTCGCCGCCCGCAGCGACAACATGCCGCTCATCGCCGACATCATCGAGCAGCTCGACATCCCGGCCGCCTCCGGTCTGGAGACCGTTCGTATCTATCCGCTCGTCCACGCCGATCCCGCCGCGGTCCAGAAGATCCTGACCGACCTCTACACCGGACCGCGCGCGACGCCGCTCCGCAACGAGGACCGCCCGGTGATCACCGTGGACGCCCGCACCGGTTCGCTGATCGTGGCCGGCAACGGAAAGGCGTTCGGCGTGATCGAGGGGCTGCTCAAGCAGCTCGACCAGAAGCTGCCCTTCGACCTCCGAGACATCGCGCTCATCCCGCTGGAGCACGCCGACGCCAACGTCGTCGCCCCGACGCTGCAGAAGCTGATGGATGCCCGCGTCACCCAGCGAGCCACCCTCAACCAGGGCCAGGCCGACGCGCTCAAGGTCGTGATCATGACCGACCAGCGCAGCAACGCGCTGCTCGTCGGCGGCGCGCGCGAGGGTTTCGAGCTGGTGCAGAACCTCGCCAAGCAGCTCGACCAGGCCGCCCCCGCGCTGAGCGGGCGCGTCCGGCTGATCCCGATGCAGTACGCCGACGCGCGCGTCGTGGCCGGCACCATGTCCACGCTCTTCGAGCAGCGCTACGCGGCCATCCGCACCGCCGACCTCCAGCGCAGCAAGCCGATCATCCTCGCCGACCCGCGCAGCAACTCGCTCCTCGTCGCCGCCAGCCAGGACGACAACCGGACGCTCGACGACCTGCTGAAGCGCCTCGACGCCAAGCAGGACAACCCGGCCCTCGCGCTCACCGTCGTGCCCCTGAAGCACAACGATTCCGCCCGCGTCGCCACCATGGTCGAGACCATCTTCGCCGCGCGGATGCGCGCGCAGGTCCTGCCCGGCCAGACGCCGCTCCCGAGCGAGCAGATCAAGATCGAGCCGGACGCGCTGAACAACGCGCTCGTCGTCTCCTCCAGCAAGGAGAACCTGGAGCTGATCCAATCCCTCGTCGCCAAGCTCGACCAGGAGCCGACCATCGCCGACGGCGTGTTCGAGACCTTCACGCTCGAGTTCGCCGACGCGCAGCGCGTGGCCACCATCCTGAAGTCGCTCGTCGACCAGGGCCTCTACCGGCCGGGCCGCACCGGCGGCGCCGCGACGAAAGGCAACAACGGACGCGACGTGCTCTCCATCAGCGTCGATCCGCGCAGCAACACGCTCATCGTCAGCGCCAGCCCGGAGAACCTCGTGATCGTCCGCGACGTCGTGAAGCGCATCGACACCAAGGACCTCGCGGCGACCGCGGACGTCCGGCTCTACGCGCTGAAGAACGCCCGCGCCAGCTCGCTGGCCACGACGCTCCAGCAGTTCTTCCAGGCCAAGCAGCGCGCCGATTCCATCGCGGTCAACGCCAACGAGCGCAGCGTCCCCGCCACCGTGCTCGCCGACGACCGCGTGAACACCCTCCTCGTCACCGGCGGCAAGGAGGCCTTCGACCTCGTGGACCGCATGCTGCCCGAGCTCGACGGCGAGAGCGTCTTCTCCCGGCTGAACTTCAAGGTCTTCCCCCTCAAGAAGGCCACGGCGATGAAGCTGCAGACCACCTTGCGGCCCATCTTCGCCAACCGCCCGCCCAAGGTGAAGGGCGAGCCCGTCGACCCCGTCACCATCATCGCCGACCAGTGGGTCAACGCGCTGCTCGTCGGCGCGACGGTGGACGACATGGGCACCGTCGGCGGGCTGATCGAGAAGCTCGACAGCGAACCGACCGAGACCGGCATCGCCATCCACGTCTTCCCGCTGGCCAAGGCCGACGCCCGCAAGGTCGCCACCACCGTGCAGGGCCTCTTCCGCGAGAACCTCCCCAACCAGGTCCTGCCCATCACCGTCTCGGCCGACGAGCGCATCAACGCCATCGTCGTCTCCTGCGGCGAGACCGACGCCAAGCGCATCGGCGAGCTGGTCCACAAGCTCGACACCGACCAGGTCGCGAAGGTCAGCGAGATCAAGGTCTTCCCGCTCCGCTACGCCAAGGCCGAATCGCTCGCGTCCATCCTCAACACCGCGCTGAACACCAAGGCGGCGCCGATCAACGAACAGAGCCCGAACGCGCAATCCGTGCTCCAGTTCATCACCCGCACCCAGGAAGGACAGGAGCTCGTCACCGCCGCGCTGAAGGAGTCCGTGCTCATCACGCCGGACCCGCGCATGAACTCGCTCATCGTGTCCGGCCCGGTCGACTACATGGGCCTGCTGGAGCAGATCGTGACCCGCCTCGACGCCAGCTCGCCGCAGATGGCCAAGATCAAGGTCTTCGCCCTCCGCAACGCCGACGCGCGCCAGATGGGCGAGCTGCTCACCCAGATGTTCAGAATGACGCAGAACGCCTCGCCCAACGCCCAGCGCTCCGTGCAGTACACGCTGGTCCGCCCGGTCGCCGGCGACGGCGGGAACGGCGAGGAGGAATCCCTCGCCTCGGCGACGCTCGGTACCGCTGAGCAGTCGGCGCTGACGGTCACCATCGACCCGCGCACCAACAGCCTGCTCATCGGCGGCACCGACCACTACGTGGCGCTGGTCTCGCAGCTGATCGAGTCGCTCGATTCCAGCACGGCGCTGGAGCGCAACTCCGAGGTGATCCGCCTCAAGAACTCGCAGGCCGTCGAGGTCGCGGCCGCCATCCGCGGCTTCCTCGACCAGGAGCGGCAAAAGCTGATCCAGGCGCTCGGCGCCGACGCCGCCGCCGCCGTGCAGCGCTCGATGGAGCAGGAGGTCGCCGTCGTCGCCGAGACCTCGAGCAACACGCTGCTGCTCTCCGCCAACCGCCGCTATTTCGAGCAGGTCCGCCACATCATCGACGAGCTCGACATGCCCCAGCCCCAGGTGCTGATCCAGGTTCTGCTCGCCGAGGTCACCTTGGACAACGCCACCGACCTGGGCATGGAATGGAACTACAAGGGCGCCAATGGCGACACCAGCTACGCCATCGGCACCGATCTCGGCGTCGCCGACCAGCTCAGGAACCTCGGCGGCTTCTCCACCGCGGTGACCGGCAGCGATTTCTCCTTCCTGCTCCGCGCGCTGAAGGAGCAGGGCCGCCTCGAGGTCCTCAGCCGCCCGCAGATCGTGACCGCGGACAACAAACCGGCCACCATCAACATCGGCCAGCGCGTGCCGTTGATCGACCAGAGCCGCCTCGACGCCCAGAACAATCTCACCACCTCGTTCCGCTACGAGGACGTCGGCGTGAACCTCACCGTCACGCCGAAGATCAGCCCCGACGGCTTCGTGAAGATGGAGATCGGCACGACCAACAGCGCGATCAGCAGCTCCAGCGTGCAGGTCAACAAGTCGTCCTCCGTGCCCATCATCAACCAGCGCAAGGCCAGCACGACGGTCAGCGCCCAGAGCGGCCAGACCATCATCATCGGCGGCCTCATCGCCACGACCGACGACAAGCGCGTGAAGAAGATGCCCATCATGGGCGACATCCCCTACCTCGGCGCGTTGTTCCGCACGACGTCCACCAAGCGCGAGCGCAAGGAGCTGTTGATCCTCCTGACGCCGCAGGTCCTGGTGAACAGCCAGGCTCCGGTGCCGTTGCGCGATCCGGACGACGTCCTCCGCCAGCAACTGGATGCCTCGAGCTTCAAGCCGTTGATGAAGCAGGGCGAGATGCAGCGCCGGCTGCTCGACCCGTTGTACCCCACCAACCCGCCTCCGCGCCGGAACATCATCATCACGCCGTCGTCGCCCGCGGCCACGCCGCCGCCGAGACCCGCGTCGGCGACCAAGGTCCTCTGAACCTGCCATGACCCACCTCTCCGGGACGAAGTCGTCCCTCGCGGCGCGCCTCGCCTGCATCGTGGCGCTGTGGATCCTCGGTGCCGGGTGCGGCGGGGCCGGGAAGGCCGCGCGCGGCGGTCGCGACGCCGTGGCGGACCTCCATCTGTTCGGTGTGCCCGTGGCGTTGAACCTCGACGGGGTGCCGGGGCCGGACGGCATCGGCGTCCGCATCTATGCCAGCGGCCCGGGCATCGCCCGCGGCGTCGCCATCCGGCAAGGCACCCTGGAGGTGTTGTTGTTCGAGGGAGTGGTCGACGCCGGCGCCATCGGGACGACCCGGCCGCTCAAGGTCTGGTCGTTCGACGCTCCGGCGCTGAAGCCGCTCATCGCCGAGACGTCGCTCGGTCTGGGCTACCAGCTCGCGCTGCGCTGGGGCGCGGAGCGTCCGACCGACAAGGTGGTGACCGTGGTCGCAAGGTACCGGAGCCCCGCCGGGGCCGTGATCTACTCCACGAGCAACACGATCTCGGTGCAGATGAAATGATCGACCCGCCCTGCCCTCTCCGCCGCATCCGGCGCCCGGAGCACGGTGTGACGCTTGCACCGCTTGCGCCGCGCTCCGGGAGGCTCGGCGCCCAAGCGGCAGGCGACCAAGCCGGCCTCAACCCGACGATGTGACTTCGCTCCGGGGCTTCCCGTTCCCGAAGCCTATCCTCCCCCATCCGATCGCATCAGACCACCGACGCGGTTGGTATCCGATGTCCTCAATCGCCAAGGCCCGCGAGTGCGGGTCGATGGCCCATGTGCCCCGACCCGTCGGGATGTCATCCCCGATGTTCCAGCCCCAGCCACCTTCGGAGGCCTGGTGAACCATGACGTGGGTTTTCTTCCGGCCATTCGCTGCGTGGGAACGGCTCCGTATCCGACGCAAAACGCGAAGAACACGCGCATGAGAAGTCTCCGCGTCGGAACCCAGGAACGGGTGCAGCCGATAACGTGATCCGTCGCTCTCATGAGAGAGGGTGTATGTCCGAGGAGGCTCCGATACTCGACCGCTCAGGTCAAACGACTCGCCCGCCGGCTTTGATCAGGGTCCCCGGATCCGGAAGTACCCGGCTGGACCCGCCAAGGGGGGAGCAAACGGACTTGTGGCGCCAACGACGGGGGTCCAGGGACCGACCGGGGCGAGCGCTCGTTCGAGGATGGCTTCGGATACGTTCCAGGTAAGGGAGATCCCCGGTTGCCCCAGCACGGGTGCGGTGGTCAGGACGAGCACCGGTCCCGGGCGATCGAGCGCGCCGGCGAGAGTGGTGGCCCGACCGACGGTCTCACCGCATTTCCCTCGTACGACACATCGATAGAATCCTGCGTCGGCGATGAGTGCGCGTTCCACCTGGAGCACGGCGTTGCTGGTGCCCGCGAACGGAAAGGCCTCGGGGATCTTCACGCCGTTGCGCTGCCACTCGTAGCGGAGCGGCGGGGCTCCGGCGGCGACGACGCGGACAAGCAGTCTGCCGGTCACCGGATCGTCCACGACCTCCGGTGGCCGCAGGAGCACCGGTTCGTCCGCCAGCACCCGTTCGAAGGTCCGGGCGGAATAGCCACGGAGTTCGATGTCGACCGGAGCGCCCGCGGAGAGGTTGCCACCGAACAGGACGACCGAGTTCCGTCGCTCGTCATACGCGGCCGCGGCGTAGAGATGGAAACCGACGAACGAGCTGATGTCGTCGCGCCGCCAGAGGCTGCCATTCCAGCGCCACACCAGCTCCTGATCGAAGCCGGAACCCGACCAGTAGATGACTTCGCCGCGGTAACGATCGTAGACGAGGCCCATGCCGGAGAAGGTTTGTGCCGGGGAGACACCGAAACCCAGAAAAGGGGTCGGGATGGCCGTCCAGTTCGTCCCGTTCCAGGTCCAGGTGAGATGGGCTCCGCCCGGGACGTTGTTCTCCTGGGGAGGCAGCACGGCATAGCCCCGGCGGTCGTCCCAGACCATCTGGGGTTGGGGCGGGCTGCCGTAGATGGACGCGAACAGGGGGCGGTCTCCGATGACTTCCCGCTGGGTCCAGTTCGTTCCATCCCAGGTCCAGATGTCACCGGCCCGGGGATTGGCCAGGAGCGTGTCGCCGCCGTAGAGCGTGGTGACCCGGCGGACGGGATCGTAGAAGAGCGCCAGGTTATGGCGCGGGGCGGGAGCGGTGGAAGGGAAACGCTGGATCCAGTTCGTGCCGTCGTATTCCCAGGTCTCGCCGCTGGGGTTGCTCCGCCCGGCGGCGTCGTTGGTCATCCCGCCGAACAGCACCACGCGACCCCGGTGGCGGTCGAAGGCCATGCCGAACCCCACCCGGCCCGCCGGTGCGTTCGCCGGGGAACGCCGCACCCAGCTCGTTCCGTCGTATTCCCAGGTGTCGCGTGGGAACGCCTCGGTGACGGTCCCCCCGTTGCCCCGGCCACCGAACAACACCAAGACGCCGCGGGAAGAGTCGTAGAC
>JANNAJ010000270.1:0-3358 GCA_031384285.1 Verrucomicrobiota bacterium | reverse complement strand
TCGAGCGGATGACGCAGAGGTCGTCCGCATGCTGCGCGGTGTGGCGGAAGAGGTCGCTGACCTCGAGGCCGGACTGGCCGTACTTCTGGAACTTGAAGGGCGACTTCCACGCGGCGCCGGTCTTGCGCTCGGTGGCATGGTGGATGGGGATCTCCTTGCCGTGGTATTTGTCCAGCGACGGCTTGGGGTCGAACGTGTCCACGTGCGACGGGCCGCCGTTCATGAAGAGGTGGATCACCCGCTTGGCCTTGCCCGCGAACTGCGGGGCGCGGGGCGAGAGCGGATTGGTGAAATCGCCCTCCGCCCGTGCTCCGAGCGGGCCGCCGAGCACCGTGGCCATGCCTAGGGCGCCCATGCCCATGCCGCAGCGGTGGAGGAACTCGCGGCGGGTGAGGGCCAGATGCGTTGGATCGGACGGATGATGGCTCATGGCGACAACGTCGTCGGCAACCGACGGCCCGGGTGCGGGGTGGATTCAACGGGGCTGACGACGCATCAGGCTACCACGCGTGACGGGACGGGCAACGGACGGATCCGGGCAAAAAAAACGGCGGGCCCTTGCGAGGCCCGCCGTGGTGGTGCGTCGACGATCAGGCGCCGTACTTGTCGAACATCTTGGCGTTCGCCTGCATCAGGCGCATGAGGTACTTCGCCTCGAAGATGCCCAAGCTGCCGGAGTTCGCGCCGGTCTCGGTGAAGCGCGCCAACTTGTCGGAGCCGCTGGCGGACGAGTGCAGCAGCACGTGTTGCGGATGCCACGAGTGGCCTTTCAACGCGCACGGCGTCGAGTGGTCGCCGGTGATGGCGATGACGTCGGGCTTGCGGGCGAGCAGGATGGGCAGCGCCTCGTCGAAGTCCTCGATGGCCTTCACCTTGGCGGCGAAGTTGCCGTCCTCGCCCGCCTTGTCCGTGTATTTGTAGTGGATGAAGAAGTAGTCGTAGTTCTCGTACTCGGCGACGTAGCGCTCGAACTGCTGGGCAATCGTCTCGGGTCCTTCGATCTTCGTCATGCCGACCAGCTGGCTCAGCCCCTTGTACATCGGGTACACCGCCAGAGCGGCGGCCTTGAGGCCGTAGCGCTGCTCGAAGGTGGGGATGTCCGGCTGGTGCGCGACGCCGCGCATGAGGAAGCCGTTCGCGGGCTTCTCCTTGGCGAGCAAGGGCAGGGCGGCCTTGTAGAAATCGGCGACGAGCTTCGCGACCTTCTTCTGGCCGGCGTTCTTCGGGTCGACCGGCTTGGCCTCGGCGATGGGCAGGCCTTCGCGGTTCGGATCGGTGTCGGTGAGCGGCCCTTCGAGGCCGGCGCCGCGGAACACGACGACGAAGCGGTGCTCCTTGCCCGGATAGATGAAGACCTGCGAGGTGCCGATCTTCTTGATCTTCGCGGAGAGGATCTTGCACAGGCGCTCGCAGACCTCGGTCGCGATGCGGCCGGCGCGGCGGTCGGTGACCAGGCCCTTGGCGTCCATCGTACAGAAATTGGCGCGGGCGGCGACGTCGCCGTTCTTGAGCTCGATGCCGAGTCCGAGCGTCTCGATCACGCCGCGGCCGACCTCCCACTCGATCGGGTCGTAGCCGAACAGCGCGAGATGGCCGGGGCCGGAGCCGGGGGTGATGCCGGGCGCGGTCGGGATCATGCGACCTTGGGCGACGCCTTGGGCGACGAGGGCGTCCAGGTTCGGGGTGCGGGCGGCTTCGAGCGGGGTCATCCAGCCCTGTTCGCGGGTGGCGATGTCGCCCAATCCGTCGAGGACGATGAGGGCCATCTTGGCTCCGGTCTTGACCTGTAGTTTCGCGTAGACGTCGTCGAGTTTGCTCATAAAGCGGGCCGGAGGTTAGGGGGCCGGGCCGCACGGTCAACCGCCGTTCCGGTGACGGGACACCGCGGTGTTGCCAAACGCGGGTCCCGACCTGAACGTCTGCTCCGCCCGATGGAAGCCCTTCTTTCCCGCCCCGCCGCCCCGGTCCCCGCGCGTCCCGCCGCCGCCGCGGGCATCCCGCTCCGCCCGCGCCTGCCCGAGTGGCTCAAGGTGCAGCTCCCGACCAGCAGCGCCTTCACCAAGACCCGCACGCTGCTGGAAGACCTCCAGCTCCACACCGTCTGCGAGAGCGCGAAGTGCCCGAACCATTGGGAGTGCTGGAGCAAGGGCACCGCGACCTTCATGATCGCCGGGGACCGCTGCACCCGCGCCTGCGGATTCTGCGCGGTCAGCACGGCGAAGCCGCTCGCCCTCGAGGCGGACGAACCGCGCCGCGTGGCCGAGGCGACCCGCCGGATGGGCCTCAAACACGTCGTCATCACCGCCGTCGCCCGCGACGACCTCGCGGACGGCGGGGCCGACCATTTCAAGCAGACGATCGCCGCCGTCCGCGAGCTGAACCCCGGCATCATCATCGAGGTGCTGGTGCCCGATTTCCTCGACCGCGATTGGGCCATCGACCTCGTGCTCGACGCCGCGCCGCACATCTACAACCACAACCTCGAGACCGTCCGGCGGCTCACCCCGGGCGTGCGCCATCGCGCGACCTACGACCGCTCGCTCGCGGTGTTGGCCAAGGCCAAGAAACGCGGCGGCGGATCGATGCACACGAAATCGGGCATGATGCTCGGGCTCGGCGAACGACGCGACGAGGTCGTCGACTCGATGCGCGACCTGCGCGCCGCGGAGGTGGATATCCTCACCCTCGGCCAATATCTCCAGCCGACGCTGAAGCACCTGCCCGTGGTCGAGTTCGTGAAGCCCGCGGTCTTCGCCGAGCTCAAGCAGCTGGGCGAGGAGATGGGGTTCATCCACGTCGCCAGCGGTCCGCTCGTCCGCAGCTCGTACCATGCGGACGAGTTCTCACCGGTCCATCCCGCCTGAGCTGCCGGCGCGATGAGACTTCGCGGCCTCTTCTTGTCGCTGCTCGCGATCGGTATGGCGGCCGCGGGTCCGGCGGCGACCCCCGACCTGCCGACGCTGCTGGAAGAGGTCCGCGCGAAGCACCGGTTGCCCGCGCTCGCCTGCGCCATCGTCCGCTCCAACGTCGTCGTCGCGCAAGCGGTCGTGGGCGTCCGGAAGGCAGGCGACCCGACACCGGCGACGTTGGCCGACGTCTGGCACCACGGATCGCTCACCAAGTCCATGACGGCCACGCTCGCCGCCCTGCTGGTCGAGGACGGCAAGATCGCCTGGACCGACACGCTCGCCGATGTCTTTCCCGCCGATGCGCCGAAGATGGATCCGTCCTGGCGGTCGGTGACCTTGGAACAATTGCTCGGTCACCGCGGCGGCGCACCCGACCAAGCGTGGCTCTGAGAGAAAGGGCTTTGGGCCGGTTTCTGGAAGGCACCCGGCCCGCCGCGCGGACAACGCCG
>JANNAJ010000257.1:0-4048 GCA_031384285.1 Verrucomicrobiota bacterium | reverse complement strand
CGCGCCGGCAGCGTTGAATTCTTGAACACCTCCGCCTTGATCTTAGCGAGCACCCCCGCTGTGCTCGGCGCGCGATAGCGCCCAGCCAGCTCCCACTGCGCCTCCAACCGCACGCGGCGGTCGGGGTGCCCGAGCAGCCCGAGCAACTCATTCTCTCCGCGCGTCGTCATTCCCTCGCCGAGCAACCGCTTCACTTGGGCGATGAGTTCCGGTTCCGGGAGCCGTCGCCCCGAGGAAGCCGATGCCCCGGCGGCCGGATCGCTCGGCGTGATCCGGTAGATCCGGCCCTTGGGCGATTGCGTCCAGCCGCTCACCCAATCGAGCACGTACACCGCGCCGTCGGGACCGAAATCCACGTCGGTCGGCCAACAGTTCCAGAGGAACTTCTCCTGCCGGTCCACCGCGTAGCTCGCGCCGCGCGGCTTCACCGTGAACGACGTCACGCCGCCAGGGAAATCGCAGTGCAAGAACGTGCCGGCGAGCCGCTCGCCGAAGCCGGTGCCGGGATAATACGCGAGCCCGCTAGGTCCCTGGCTAACCGTGCCGGCGGGAGGGAGGATGCCGTCCTGGCCGCCCTTCCAAAGCTCCTCCTGCACCCACGGGCCGAAGCCCTCCATGTGCTGGTAGCTGGTGCGCCAGCCGTAGTCGGCGCCTTCGACCAGATGCAACACACGGCACGGATCCGCGCCGGCGGTGTCGTTGTCGACGGTCCAGAGATTGCCGAGGTCGTCGAAGGCGAGTTCCTGCGGGTTGCGCAGTCCGGAACAGAAGAGCTCCAGGTCGCGTCCGTCGGGTTCGCAGCGCAGCACCCCGCCGCAATCGGGCAGGTTGATCACCGAACCTTCGCGGTTGGTGAGGCACACGCCGCGGTCGCCGAAGCTCATGTAGATCCGGCCGTCCGGACCCTTGATCAAGCCGTGAAGATCATGGCCGGAGACGCCGATGTGGACACCGAAACCGGTGGCGAGGGGCGCTCGCGCAGGAGATCGGAAATCGAAGATCGGGGATGGGGAAGGGCCGGATTTCTCCTCTGCCCCCTTTCTTCCCGGCTCACCTGCCTGCCCACCAAGCCGCCACAAGTTCGGGATGTTCGCGAAGTAGAGATCATCGCCCGTCGCCAGCACGCCGGCCGCGGTGCCGTCCACGACGGAGTTGAAGCCGGTCGCGACGATCTCCGAATGGTCGGCCCGACCGTCGCCATCGCGGTCCTCGATCCGCCGGACGACCTCGCTGTCCTTGGTGAGGAACGTGATGTTGGTCGCGAACTGGTTGCTCAGGAAGGCGGCGCGGTCGGCGACGGTGCGGAAGGACATGTCCTGCAGCAGCCAGTTGGTGTGCGCGGTGATGTCGAAGACGCTGACGGCCCAGCGGTCGGATTCCGCGAGGAAGATGCGCCCTTTGCCGTCGATGCTGAAGGCGACGCTGTTGCTGAGCTGCGGTTCGGCCGCCCAGACGCCGAGCTTGAGGCCGGGCGCGAGCTGGAAGCGTTTGGCGTCCCCGGCCGCCGCGGCGAACGCGGGCTGGTTGGTGGCGTGCTGCGCCCCGCAGACCAAAGGGACGACGAGGCCGAGAAGCGTCCGGAGGAATCTCACGCGTCGAGGCTATCGTCCGGCCTCGTCACGGCAAGAGAAGCGGCGCGACGAAGAACGGCCATGATGCGTGATGCAGTAGCCCGAGACCCAAAACCCAAGACCCAAGACCCCTCTCAATATCCCCCGTCCTTCGCGCCGGGATTGAACCAGCAGTCGTTCGGGCCCTCGAATTTCGCGGTGGCGGGCCAGATCGGCTTGCCCGCGTAGATGGGTGAGAACCACTGCTGCATCTTCAGCGCGGCCGCGGATCCGTCGAGGCGGCCGACCGGTGCGATGCCGCCGACCTGCTCGGTCTGGTCCTTGGGACGGCGCGTCGCCCCGTGGCGTTGCGAGACGCCTTCGTGGGGCTGGTTGCCGACGTCGTTGAAGAGGTAGCTCTCCTCGCTCTCGGGTCCTTCCCACATGAGGATGCCGGTCGGGCGCAGGCCTCCGAGCTTGTAGGTCGAGGTGAGCTGCGCGGGCGGCGGGGACTGGTAGCCGATGATGGCGCCGTTCCAGACGTAGCTGGTGATCTTGATCTGCCGGCGCTTGAAGTCGGCCTTGCCCTTGCCACCACCACGTTCAGCGAAGTCCTTGGGGCAGGTGAGCAGCTTGACCGCCTGGAGATAGTTCCCGAGCTGGCCCTTGCGGAAAGACTCCACCTGGTTCGACATGATCAACGGATCGTCCTTGCCGGAGCCGTCAGGGATGTTCTTCGCGTGCGCCCAGTTGTCGCGGTCGGCGGGATAGCCCCAGCTCGAGTAGGGGAGGTAGTCGTTGTTGTCACCGGCGAACATGTGCGCGGCGAGCACCACCTGCCGGATGCCGCTGAGGTCGTTCGCGAGCAGCGCGCGGTCCTTCGCCTTGCCCAGCGCGGGCAGCAACATCCCGGCGAGGATCGCGATGATGGCGATGACGACCAGGAGCTCGATCAACGTGAAGGCCCGGCGGGACGACGGGCACGGATGGACGGGATACGCGTTCATGGCGGAGGAGACCGGTGGGACCTCCCGATGAACCGGCAACCGTCCGCGGGCGTCACGCTTTTTTCCTTGGGTGGGCGCGGCTCCCGGGACCACGCTCGCCCCATGAAGTCTCCTCTGATCCTCTCCGCACTGCTCTGCCTGCGCGCGATCGCCGCCGCGCCGGAAGAGATGGCCTCCGCCGCCAAGAACTTCCTGGCCGCGCTCGACGACGGCCAGAAGTCCAAGGCCGCCTTCGCCTTCGATTCCGACGAGCGAGAGAACTGGCACTTCGTCCCGAAGGAGAGGAAGGGCCTCACCGTGAAGGACATGGCACCCGCCCAGCGTCCGCTCGCCTTCGCGCTGCTCAACAGCGGCCTCAGCCAGCGCGGTTTCGCCCAGGCCACGACCATCATGAGCCTCGAGCAGATCCTGCAGGACATGGAGGGACCGGACCGCAAGTTCCCGCGCGATCCGCAGCTCTACCACGTCAGCATCTTCGGCACGCCGTCGGAGAAGGGCACCTGGGGCTGGCGCGTCGAAGGCCATCACCTCTCGGTCAACTTCACCCTCGTCGACGGCAAGGTCGCTTCCGGAACGCCGAACTTCATGGGCACGAACCCCGGTGAGGTCCGCAAGGGGCCGCGCGCCGGCGTGCGCGTGCTCGGTGCCGAGGAAGAGCTCGGCCGCGACCTCGTCAAATCGCTCACCGACGACCAGCGCAAGACCGCGGTCCTCGACACCAAGGCGCCCGACGACATCCTCACCCTCGCCGTCCGCAAGGCCGATCTCGGCAAGCCCGCCGGGCTCCGGCTCGGCGACATGACGTCCGACCAGCGAGCCACCGCGATGAAGCTCATCCGCGCCTATATCGACCGTGTCCGCTGGGACGTCGCGACCGCCGACATGGCCAAGCTGGAGAAGGCCGGCATGGACGACATCCGCTTCGCTTGGATGGGCAGCTTCGAGCGCGGTCAGCGCCACTACTACCGCGTCCACGGGCCGACCTTCGTGCTCGAGTACGACAACACGCAGAACGACGCCAACCATGTCCACGCCGTGTGGCGCGATTTCGCGGGCGACTTCGGCCGCGACCTGCTCGCCGAACATCTGAAGGCCGGCCACGACGGCAAGTGATCCGGCCGCCGCCGAGAGCGCCCGAACCCGGATGACCCCGGCGATCCAGTCCGGCGCCTACGCCGAGAAGCAGCTCTCTTCGCGCAGCCGGCTGATCCGCTGGAGCCACCAGCGTCGGTTCGAGGTCGCGGTCGGCCGGTCGGCGCCGTTCACAGGAGGACGCCTGCTCGACTACGGCTGCGGCGACGCGACCTACTTCGATCTCCTGTCCCGATCGCCGCACGCGCCGGCCTCGGCGTTCGGCGTCGACCGTGACGGGCGCGTCGTGGAGGACGACCGCCGCCGCTTCGCCGGCAAGCCCGGCATCGCCTTCGCCGAACCGGACGAACTGGAACGGCCCGGCATGGAAGGGCGCTTCGACGCCATCGTGTGCATGGA
>JANNAJ010000227.1:0-6208 GCA_031384285.1 Verrucomicrobiota bacterium | reverse complement strand
CTTGTGGGCGCGTGGTATCCTTAACGTGTCTCAGGTTTGGCCTTAGTTGTCAACATGGACTTCGTGGCCGAAGGCAATCTCGCCAGACGATGACCAGGCACCTAAGTTCGGATTCCGAAGAATGCTGAGGCGAATGCCTCGTCGAGGACCTGTGATACGCCGATATCCGCGAATCAGGAGTCCGAGGGGACTTCGCGATACTCCTTGGGAACAAGCGGAACCCTCTGCAACTCCACGCCTACCGTGTGTCCATCCTAGAAATCGCCCTCCTCGAACCAGACTAGTTCCGTCCGCTTCCATTTGCGCAACGGCCCGCGATGGGGTTCTCTACGCCTCGTACATGGCCGCCGTCCCCATCAAGTTCTCCGCGAAGCCGAAGCCCAGACCGGCTCCGGCTCCGTCCGCGTTCCTCCCCATGTCGCGCGCCGAGATGGACGCCCGCGGCTGGGACGAGCTCGACGTGCTCATCATCACCGGCGACGCGTACGTGGACCATCCGTCGTTCGGCGCGGCGATGATCGGGCGGGTGCTGGAGGCGCTAGGATTGCGCGTGGGCATCATCGCCCAACCGGATTGGACCCGGGCGGAATCCATCCAAGTCATGGGCACGCCGCGGCTCTTCGTCGGCGTCACCGCGGGCAACCTGGATTCCATGCTGTCGAACTACACGGCCGCCCGCCACAAGCGGAAAGACGACGTGTACAGCGCCGGCGGCGTCCCGGGAAAACGGCCCAACCACGCCGCGGTGGTCTACACCCAGATGAGCCGGCGCTCGTTCCCCGGCGTGCCGGTGGTGCTGGGCGGCATGGAGGCGTCGATGCGCCGCGTGGCGCACTACGATTACTGGGAAGACAAGCTCAAGCCCTCGATCATGGCCGACGCCAAGGCCGACGTGCTGGTGTACGGCATGGGCGAGCTCGCGGCGCGGGAGATCGTGAAGCGGCTGCAGGCCGGGAACAAAGATTTCAGCGGCATCCGCGGCACGGCGTTGTTCCTCGGCAGCAAGGCCACGGCCGCGGCCGACTTCAGCGACTGCATCATCCTGCCTTCGTGGGAAGAGCTCCAGGCCGACAAGTCGCATCTGATGCGGCTCACCAAGGTCGTGGAGGCCCAGCAGACGCCCTATAGCGGCAAGCGGCTCGTGCAGATGCACGGCAACCGCGCTCTGCTCCAGGAAGCGCCGGCGTTCCCGGTGGACGGTCCGGACCTCGACGCGCTCTACGAGCTGCCCTTCGTGCGGCTGTCGCATCCGAGCTACACCGAGCCGGTGCCCGGCTTCGCGACGATCAAGGACTCGATCATCGTGTCGCGCGGCTGCCCGGGCGGCTGCACCTTCTGCGGATTGGGCTTCCACCAGGGCAAGTTCCTCTCCAGCCGCAGCGTCGACTCGGTGATGAAGGAGATCCGCAAGCTCACGGAATCCGACACGTTCCGCGGCACGGTGTCCGATCTCGGCGGCCCGACCGCGAACCTCTACGGCGCCAAGAACGGTCATGCCGAGGAGTGCAAGAAGTGCCATCGTCCGAGCTGTCTCTGGCCGACCATCTGCCCGGTCTTCAGCATCGACGAGAAGGCCGGCATCGACCTGCTCCGTGGCTCGCGGGCGCAGCCGGGCGTGAAGCATGTCTTCGTGCAATCCGGCATCCGCATGGACGTCGCGCTGCGCACCCCGGAGTACATGAAGGAGCTGGTCCAGAACCACGTGTCCGGCCACATGAAGGTCGCCCCGGAGCACATGCATCCGGACGTGCTGCGCCGCATGCGGAAACCGGCGGGCGATTTCCCGGCGTTCATGGAGAAGTTCTTCGAGCTGAGCGAAGACGCCGGCAAGGAGCAGTATCTGGTGCCGTACTTCATCTCCAGCTTCCCGGGTTGCACCGAGAAGGAGATGGGCGCGGTCGAGCAGTTCTTGAAGGAGGAGAAGTGGAACCTGCAGCAGGTCCAGGATTTCATCCCGCTGCCGATGACCGGTTCCGCGGCGATGTACGTGACCGGCCTCGACATCAACACCGGCAAGCCCATCCCCGTGGTCCGCAACGCCGGCGACCGGGAACGGCAGAAGCGCATGTTGCGGCCGAACGCGGCGAACCAAGCCCGCACCTGCGGCAGCCGCAGCGACGCGCCGCAGATGGACACGGTGGATTGATCGGCGCGCCGGCGAGGACGGGAGACCGCATTCGGCGTAGCCGATTCTCCGGAGGATTCCGTTCGCTATGTCGCCGAAAGACGGCGAGGTTGCCCGACTGAATCCGTCGCTTGTCAGCCCCGATCATTCCTCCGAGACGCCGCTGCCCGCGGCCGACCGCCAGGACATCACCCCGACCGACACCGCCCCATCGCCCCGGTCCATCCGGGACTTCGTCGGCCGCGAAGATTTCCCGCGATGCGTGCTCGGCGAGACCGTGGACATCGGGGGCCGCGTCGGCGTGGTCGTCCAGATCGTGAACCAATCGCTCAAGGTGAAGCCGCCGGAAGGCCCCATCCAGAGCTTCAACGCGCAGGCCTTGCGCAAGCTGTACGGCACGACCGAGCGCCCGCCGGTAGAACCAGTCGCACCGCCGACCGAGGAATCCTACGAACGCCCCAAGCCGATCCGCCAACCCCGTGCCACCGAGATCGTGGACGAAGCGCCGGCCGAGGTCGTGCCGCGGGTGTTCATCGCCGAACCCGATTTCAGCCAACCCGCGAAGCCGATCACCGAGTTCATCGACCGCGAGGACTTCCCGAAGTGCGCCTACGGGCAACACGTCGAGATCGGCGAGTTCGCCGGCGTCGTCGTCGAGCTCGTGAAGCAATCGCTCAAGATCCGCGACGCCGACGGCTATCTCCGCAGCTACAACGGACCCGTGCTGCGGAAGCTCTACGGCAAGCCCTGAACGGCCGCCGCCGGCCCGGCCACGGCGTCGATCACGGCGCGGCCGAAGCCGTCAGGCGTCTGGGCAGCTTCGCTTTGTCGCCGATCTGGGATAGCTGCCGCTTCGCTTCCGCAACCAGGAACTTCACCTCCTTGAACGGTTCGTGGCCGATGTCCTGCCAGCGGACCAAGCCGTCGCCGTCGACCAGGAATAGCCCGTGCAGCGGGACCTCCTCGAATCCGTCATAGGCGCGATAGCGGCGGAAGACCTCGCGGGACGCGTCGGCCACCAAAGGGAACGGGAAGCCGCCCGCGGCCTTCGCCTGGGCCTGGGTCTTGCCCAAGGCCGCGACCGAATCCGCGCTGACCGCCAACAGCTCGACGCCGGCCGTCTTGAAATCCGCGACCGCCGGGGCGAGGGCGTTGAGTTGATCGAGGCAATGCAGGCATCCGTGTCCGAGATAGAACACGACGAGCACGGGGCGGCCACGGTAGTCGCGGAGCGAGACCGTCTTACCGTCCGCGGTCGGCAACGTGAAGTCCGGCGCGGCGACCGGCGCCCAGCGGAAGGGTCCGAGCGTGGCCAGGTCCGGACGGTCGCCCGTGTCGTCCCGCTTCACCGCCGCGACACGCCAGTCCTCCGGGAGCTTCGACTCCGCGGCGAGCGGTGCGAGGCGTCGGAACACCGGCATGTCCAGATCCACGAACGCCGACCGTTCCCGTAGCTTGACGAACGCTTCCTTCGCCTCGTTGGTCTTGCCGCACCGCCAGAGCACATCGGCGTGGTTCGCGAGCAGCTGGACCTGGTTGGTCCCGCCTTCGACGGCTTCTTTCGCGAGCTTCTCCGCCTGGTCGTTCTGGCCCAGGGCAAGCCAGAGGAGCGACAACCGCTCCTTCGAGACGCTCTTGAGCCCGGCGACCTGGTTGGTGAGCCCGTCGGTCTTGCCGTCGGCCAACGATTCCAGGACGCACAGTTCCGCGGTCCATTCGTCGAGGCGCTTGAGGTCCTCGGCGTGGCTGTCCAAGGCGGCGGTCATCGCCTTCTTGGTCTCCTCGTCGCTCTTCTTGTCGGTCCTGGCCTTGGTCTCGGCGGCATCCACCGATGCGGCACGGGCAGTCCGGACCACTTTGGCGGCGGACTCCAGCGCGGCGATCTGGGCACGACCTTCGACCAGGTTGGTCCGAGCGAACCGGGCCACGCCGAGCAGCCGGGCGCGCCGCGCCTGCTCGATGCCGATCCCGGTCGGCTCGAGGTAGAAACTCGCCCCGAGCGCGATCGCGTCGTCCCACAGCTCGTAGCGGAGCAGCGTCTCCATCAGGCGGCGCCGTCCATGGCTCGCGGTGTTGCCGTCCGAGGCGTAGGGCGTCCCGTCCTCTTTCAGGTCGAGCGCGTTCAGCTTCGGATGCCGGGGCATCTCGATCATGTTGAGCGTGAGCGCGACGGCGTCGCGGACGCGCCCGACGTAGTTGAGGGTCTGCGCGAGCCATTCGCTGTTGTGCGCGTAGTTGTGGATCTGGTCGGGCAGCAGCCGGTCGCGCATGATCTGCGCGTTGTCCACCCGCACGCTGGCCTCCTGCTGCCACGCCATGTCCTCGTAGCGCTTGAGCTTGTTGAAGGTGTGCCCGGGCATGTGCCACAGGTGCGCGATGCCCGGACCGCTCTGTCCGGCGCGCGCCGCCGAGGGGAGGGCGCGGACGGCCGTGGGGTCGTTCTCGCCGTCCCAGAGATGGATGCGGTAGTGGTGCGCCGGGTGCATCGGCTGCGCGGTGAAGATCTCCTTCAGCAGCGATTCGATCGCCTGCGCGCTGGAGATGGGCAGACCTTTGCCCGCGCTTTGCCAGATGTGGACCGCGAGGAACGCCTTGGCCTCGATGTCGACCGGGAACTCGAAGACGATGTTCTCCAGGGCGCGCGTCAGGTCGCGATGACGTTCCTTCTCGTCCTTCTTCGGATCCTTCCGGAACTCGGCCAGCGCCTCGATCCAGAGCTGCTCGCGATGGCTGACCGATGCCTTGCGCTCGACCGCCTCCTTGATGAAACCGGCGGATCGTCCGGCGTCGTCGATGTTCGCCATCGCCGAGCCCCAATAGGCCATCGCGCAGTTGGTGTCGTGGACCGCGGCCTGACGGAACGAACGTTCGGCCTCGAGATACCAGAACCCGTGCAGCTGCCCGACGCCTTGGGTGAAGAACTTCTGCGCCAGCTCGTTGGTCGTGGTGACCGGGAAGCGGATGTCGGGCATGCCCGTCATCAGATAGGCCGGTTGTCTCGGTCCCTCGTTGAAGGCCTCTCCGTGCAGCGAATGCCCTGGCACGACCGACGGCGCGTCGTCCGGAGGCGCGTTGGTGGTCGCGGCGGCCAACACGGAACCGCCGGCCCAAAGCGAGATCGCAAAGCCGCACCAACGCGATAGATCCATGCTCGGGACGATAGGTTTGACGGCGACCGGGCCAAGGCATTTCCAGCTCCGGCTCGTGCTTGGCCTGCCTGAAAGCAAGGCGGCGAGGATTTCCGGTAACACTTCCGGAAAAATGCTTCTGAGGTGGGTAGTGGATGACTACAAACCGATGAGCACGACCTTGAAAGAAGCGAATCCATGCCCCAACTGCGGGGGTCCGTTGCCCTCGGGCGCGTTGGCCGGCCTCTGCCCGGCCTGCCTGCTGGCCCAAGGCTTCCCGACCGATGCCGGCGGACCGGAGAACAAAGGCCGGTTCGAGGCGCCGCCGCTGGAGCGGATCGCCGCGCTGTTCCCCCTGCTGGAGGTCGTGGCCATGGTCGGGACGGGCGGCATGGGTGCCGTCTACAAGGCCCGGCAACCGTCGCTCGACCGCTGGGTCGCGCTGAAGGTCCTGCCGGCGGACGGTCCCGGCGGCGCGCTCTCCGAGGAGCGCTTCAACCGCGAGGCCCGTGCGCTGGCCCGCCTGAGCCATCCGAACATCGTGGGCGTCCACGAGTTCGGGCAGGTCGGCGGGCTGCACTACTTCATCATGGAGTTCGTCGACGGCGCGAACCTCCGCCAGCTCGGGCAGGCCGGCCGGCTTTCGCCGCGCGAGGCGCTGCAGATCATCCCGCAGATCTGCGACGCGCTCCAATACGCCCACGATGAAGGCGTGGTCCATCGCGACATCAAGCCGGAGAACGTGCTCGTGGACCGCAAGGGCCGGGTGAAGATCGCCGACTTCGGCCTCGCGAAGCTCACCGGGCAGGATCCGGAGAGCCATCGGCTCACGGTCGACGGCCAGGTGATGGGCACACCGCACTACATGGCGCCGGAGCAGGTCGAACGCCCGCTGTCGGTCGATCATCGGGCGGACATCTATTCGCTGGGCGTCGTCTTCTACGAGCTGCTCACG
>JANNAJ010000224.1:0-6464 GCA_031384285.1 Verrucomicrobiota bacterium | reverse complement strand
TAGGTGTCGAAGGTCTCGGTGAAGAGCGACGCGTGGGCGATGGTGTTCCCGGCCAACAGGCCGGCGGCGAGGCGGACGATTCGGGCGTTTTTCATCGGTGAAGTAGGGGGCGATTGGGATACCATTTTGTTCGCGAACTGGAAAAGCAGCCGTCGGGCCGGGCTGGATCCTGTCGCGATCCTGCGAGGATGCCCCAAGGATCCGGACCATCCTTGGACGGCGCCCCGCCGTTCACCAGGCGGCGAACGCACCGTCCTCGCCGAACAACCGCGAGCCGCGATAGGTCTTCATCTGGCGGATCGGCTTCCAGCGGGACGAACCGTCGAGCAGCCCGACGTTGCCGCCCACGGCTCCGATCGCCGCCGAGGGGACCCCGGTGCCGCGATTGCGCGAGTCGCCCCTCTTCATCACCGGGCCACGGGCCGCGTGCGGAGCGAAGGTGATGCGCTCGGACGGCGACCAGACGTTGAGGTCGGCCAGCAACGGCATCCTCGGCTCCTCCGAAAAACGCTGCGGCGAGGTCCAAAGATCGGACGTGCTGCGGATCGCCTCCCAGGGTGTGCCGCCATGGCCGCCGAGGTACGAGTATCCGATCACGACGCCGTAATCCTTGTAGAAATCGAACCCCTGCCGCGTGTTGAACGGCGCGCCCAATCCCGGGCAGACGAGGAACCGGTGCTCGCCGCCCGCGATGCGCACGAGATTCGTCCGCGTGCTGTGGGCCAGAAGGACCACATGCTCGTCGAGCCCCGGCGGCAGGTCGGCGGTCTCCGACGGACCTTTGAACATCGGGTCGCGCAACTGGCGCTCGCCCACGCTGGAATAGCCCGGCGCCAACCGGTCCTGCTGGTCATGCCCGTAGATCGCCAGCGCGAGGTAGAACTGGTGCTGGTTGCCCAGGCACACGGCACGCCGGCCCCGTTCTTTCGCGCCGATCAACGCCGGCAGCAGCAACGCCGCGAGGACACCGATCACCGCGACGACCACCAGCATCTCCACGAGCGTGAACGCGTCGTCCCTGCGGACGGAGCGGGGAAGCTGGAGGTTGGGGATGCGCATGGCGGACGGACGGCAGGCATGGGAAGTAGTGCCTGCTCACCGGCCCGCCGCAAGACAAAGGGCCGCGATGCAGGCAAAGGGGCGCGCTCGACTTTTCCCGCGCGCCGGGGCCGGTTCCGCGCTACGGTCCCGGGCATCGTATGAGCCGACCTTCCTCATCCCGCGGTCCCGGCGCGCTGGTCTATCTGGGCGCCGTCGTGCTGCTCATCGGAGCGATCTTGGCCGGGGCGTGGTTCGCGGCGCAGCGCAGCGCCACCGGCACCGACGGCGACGGCAACGCGCCCTTCGCGCAGGCGATGGCCTCGGGCAAGACATTCTATGACAAAGGCGATCCCGGAAAAGCCATCAGCGCCTTCCAGACCGCCTTGGCGATGAACCCGGCGAACCCGGACGTCCACATCAACCTCGCCAACGCCTTCCTGCTCGCGAACCAGCCCGGCCCGGTCGCGATCCATGCCGCGGAGGCACTGCGCTTCGAACCGGGCAACGGCGCCGCCCACTACCTGCTCGGATGCTCCGCGTTGCGGCAGAACCAGTACTCGAACGCGGTGCAGTCCCTGCAGGAGGCCAAGGCGGCCGACCCGACGGTGAACGCGGTGAGCTTCCAGCTCGGCCGGGCGTTCTTCGGTTGGGGCAAGCTCGACGACGCCGCCGCCCAGCTGCGCGAGGTCGCGCAGTTCGACACGAACCATCCGTCCGCCTTCTACCTGCTCAGCCAGGTGCTGCTCCGCCAAGGCCAGCGCGAGGAGGCCGTCGCCGCCCTCGCTTCCCACCAGAGGATCGCCGCCGGAAAGACGCAGGCGGCCGACGATCCCGCCATCTACGAACGCTGCCGCTACACCGAGATCGTGGCGCCCTTCCCGCTGGAACAACCGGCCCGGGACGGCATCGCGCTGAAGTTCGCCGACGACACGGCCCGCGCGTTCGGCGGCAACGGGGCGAAGCTCCACGGCACGTTCGGTCTGATCGACATCAACCGCCGCGGATGGAACGACCTGCTCGTCGCGAACGAGACGGGCGTCCAGCTGCTCTGGAACTCCAACGGCGTCTTCACCGCCCGCACCGCGCCGCTCGCCGTCGCCACCGCCGCGGGCGCCACCCAGGTGCTCGTCGGCGACCTCCAGAACGACCGGTACGAGGACGCCGTGATCGTCGGCCCCGCCGGCGTCTCGGTCCTGCGCTTCGCGACCAACGGCGTCTTCAGCGACGTCACGGCGCAGAGCGGACTGCGCGCCGCCAAGGCCTCGGGGACCGCCGGCGCGCTCGGCGACCTCGATTTCACCGGCAAGCTCGGCCTCATGCTCGCGACGGCGGACGGGCAGCTCCGCAGCTTCACCAACCTCGGCAGCGGGACGTTCCGCGAACGCAAGGGCGACCCCTTCGGCGCCACCAACGTCATCGCCGTCGCCGTGGACGACTGGAGCAACGACGACCTCCCCGACGTGCTGCTCACGCGCAAGGGCCAACCGCCGCTCCTGCTCGCCAACGTCCGCGGATCCGGCCTCGTCGCGACCAACCCTCCGGCCGATTGGCCCGCCGCGCGCGCGCTCGCCGTCGGCGACCTCAACAACGACCTGCGCAACGACGTCGCCCTCGTCACCGACAAGGCCGTCGAGATCTTCTTCGGCGGTCTGCGCGAACCGCTGCGGCTCCCGGCCAAGGGCAACCGCATCCGCCACCTCCGCGCGCTCGATCTCGACAACGACGGCTGGCTCGACCTCGTCTCCTGGGGCGCCGACGGCGTCCGCGTGTGGCGCAACCGCGGCAACGCCGGCTTCCACGAGGTGACCGCCGAGCTCGGCCTCGGCGTGCTCACCACCTCCGACATCACCCAGCTGGCCGCGGCGGATCTCGACGCCGATTGCGACATCGACCTCGTCGTCGAGGTCGCCGGCGCCGGCCTGAGGATGCTCCGCAACGACGGCGGCAACGCCAACGGCATGCTCAAGCTCCGCCTGCTCGGCAACCGCTCGAACGCCAGCGCGCTCGGAGTGAAGACCGAGCTCTCCGCCGGCGGCTGGCACGGGCTGCGTTCCGTGCAGACGCTCCCGGTCGAGATCGGCGTCGGCAAACGCAAGCAGCTCGATTCGGTCAGCATCCGCTGGTTCGACACCCGGCAGGACACCACCGAGGTCGCCGTGTCATGCGAACCGATGTCCTTGTTCGAGCTCGTGCTTCCCACCGGTTCCTGTCCCTACCTCTACACCTGGGACGGCCACAGCAACCGCTTCGTCACCGACATCCTGGGCGCCGCGCCGCTGGGATTGCCCGTCGCGCCTGGCCGCTTCATCGACGCCGATCCGGACGAACTGGTGCGCCTCGGCGACGAGACCGACGTCGTGCCGAAGGATGGCGATTACGTCGTCCATCTCACCGAGGAACTGCGCGAGATCCTGTATCTCGACCAGGCACGGCTCGTGGTCGCGGACCGGCCGGCCGGCCAAGAGGTCCACACCACCGGCAAGCTGGTCCCCGGGAAACCGTTCCCGAAGCACGAGCTGGTCGCGTTGGGCGGACGAGTGCCGCTGCGCCGCGCCGAGGACCTGTCGGGCAACGACGTCACCGCGGCGCTCGGGACCGTCGACGGCCGGATGGTCTCGCCCGCCTCGCTCCGCGGACCGCAATACCGCGGTCTCGCCGAGCCGCACGGCGTCGTGCTCGAGTTCGCACCGCTCACGGATGCCGCCCGGCCCGTCCTGGCGCTGACCGGTTGGCTGCGCTTCGGCGGCGGCATGGCCAACATCGCCGGCTCGCACTCGCCGGACTTCCCCTTCCCCTTCCCCGTGCTCGAGGCCGGCACCGCCGCGGGCTGGCAGAAGGTCGACGTCACCGTCGGCGCACCCGCCGGCAAGACGAAGACCATCCTCGTGGATCTCGCCGGCAAGCTGCCCGCGGGCACGACACGGCTCCGGTTGACCCAATCGTTCGAGATCCACTGGGACCGCATCGCTCTCTTCACCGAGAGCCGGAAGCAGTCGGTCCACGAGGTCGCACCGAGCGCGACCGACCTCCACTGGCGCGGCTACAGCGAGTTCGCCGACCTGCCCTGGACGCAGCCGCTCACGCCGGTCTACGACCGCGTGAAATCGAAGCCGGCGTGGACGATCACGCCGTCCGGCTGGGTCACGCGTCACGGTGCGGTGGACGAGCTGCTGGCGGGTGCCGACAACGGTCTCGCGGTCGTCGCCGCCGGCGATGAGCTGACGATGCGGTTCGCGGCCGACCGCCTGCCGCCGAAGCGGGCGGGCATGGTGCGCGAGTTCTTCCTGTCCGTGACCGGCTGGGACAAGGACGCCGATTACCATGTCGTCCGCGGCGACGAGGTGGGGCCGCTGCCGTGGCGCGGCATGGACGACCAGCGCTACGGGAGCGAGCCGCGGCCGGCCTTCCCGAGCGACGCGCTGCACGAGCGCTTCGGTTCGCGATGGATCGGTCCGAAGACGTTCGTCCGCCGCGACCGATCGACATCGAAGCCATGAAGACAAACCGGGTCCGCACCGGGATCGCATCGCGACTCCCGCTCCTCCTCGCTTGGTATCCGCTCGCCTGGCTGGCGTCGGTCTACCTGTTCGTCCTGCGAGCGCGCCTCCATCTCGGGTTCTGGCCGGAACCGTCGCGGCCGGACCCGAAGGACCTCGGTTTCACGATCCACCACGCCGCCAATTGGTTCGGGCTCGCGACAGTGCCGGGAGCGATCGTCGCCGCCGTCGTGCTCGCGGTCGTCGGCAGCCGGATCGGATGGCGGATCAAGCCGTGGCCGGCGCTGTCTTTGGCGGCGGTCTCGCTCGTCGCGGTCGTCGCGACGGGCCGGCTCGACCCAGGACGCTTCTTCGAGTGGTTCGTGGATTGAAGCGCCCATGACCGGACCGACCTCTCCGGAAGCCGTGGTCCTGCTCCACGGCCTGTGCCGGACCCGGCGCTCGATGATCCCGATGGAACGGGCGTTGGCCGCGGAGGGATTCCTCATCTGGAACGTGGGCTATCCGTCACGGACCCGGTCCATCGCCGACCTGGCCGACCAGGTCATCCCCGAAGCGCTCGCCCGATGCCGCGGCTCCGGCGCGCGCACGATCCACTTCGTCACCCATTCGATGGGCGGGATCCTGGTCCGGGCATGGGCGGCCAAGGAGAGGATCCCCGACCTCGGCCGCGTGGTGATGCTCGGACCGCCCAACCAAGGCAGCGAAGTCGTCGATGTCCTGGGGCGCCACTGGCTCTTCGGAAAGCTGAACGGACCCGCGGGCCGCGAGCTGGGGACCGGCATCGATTCGACGCCGAACCGGCTCGGCCCGGTGACGTTCCCGCTGGGGATCATCGCCGGCGACCGATCGGTCAACTGGATCAACAGCCTCTGGATCCAAGGTGCCGACGACGGCAAGGTCTCGGTCGAGCGCACCCAGGTCGCCGGGATGACCGACCACGTCGTGGTCCACGCGGCCCATCCGTCCTTGATGCGGGACACCCGGGCCATCCGGCAGACGATCCGTTTCCTTCGCACGGGGACGTTCGAGCCCGCTTCGGCGGATCGCTGATCACCGGGCTTCGGCCGGGTCCGCACCGGGCGGGCGGGACACGACCGGTGGAAAGAAAAACGGGCGACGCGTCGGCGTCGCCCGTGTGTCGCTGCGGATCCCGGGACCCGGTCACTGCATCTCGCCGATGTGTTCGAGGCGGAGGATCTTCGTGTCCTTGTTGTTGCCCCATTCCTTGCCGTATTCGATGACGTACAGGCAACCGTCGGCGCCGAGTTCGACGTCCATCGGACGCTTGATCTCGGTGCCGGGCATGAAGCGCGACATCATCAGCTTGCCGTTGGCGTCCTTGGCGATGTTGTCGTCCTTGTCGAGCTTCACGGCGATGATCCAGTTCCGGCTCCACTCGTAGATGAAAAGCGTGTGGTCGAACTCCTTGGGCAGCTTGTGCGGCGACTTCAGGGACGGGTCGAAGTAGTAAACCGGACCGGCCATCGCCGTGCGGCCGCCGCTGCCGACCGCGGGGAACTTGGTCGACGGGGACGGCGGGTAATAGATGAAGGCCGGTTGGGCGGGCGGCAGGTCGCGGATGCCGGTGTTGTTCGGCGAATCGTTCACCGGATGCGCGGCATCGTAGAAGGTCGGCTTGAAGTCCGCCGCGATCCAGGGCGCGGGCTTGGCGGGCCAGTGGGATTCGGGTTTACCGTCCTTCTTGGCCTGGGCGCGGGCCGCGTTGACGTCGTTGAAGGCCTGCCGGGCGACGTAATCCGCCGGGGTGTAGGGCTTGTTGTCGCCGACGAAGTAAGGCCAGCCGAAGAAGCCGGCCTTGCGGGCCTGGTTGACCTCGTCGTGTCCGGCCGGGCCGCGCTGCGGGTTCGGGCCGCCGGCATCGGGACCGACCTCACCCCAGTAGAGGTAGCCGGTCTTCTGGTC
>JANNAJ010000200.1:0-2878 GCA_031384285.1 Verrucomicrobiota bacterium | reverse complement strand
TCCAGATCCGCGCCGAATTGCAGACGCCCGTACGGGTGCGGAATCGCCATCGCTCCCTTGATGTTGTGCGCCACGGCTTCCGCGGCGGCATTGGAGAGGTCATCCAGCGGCAGGATGATGACGTGGTTGCGCACGCCGACGCGGCCGTTCTCGCGCCGGTAGCCGTGGTCGTTCCTCCCGCCGGAGCGCGCCGCGTTGCCCGAGGTGAAGGACCCGCGTTGGGCCGGCAACCCGGTCGACCGCTTCGTGCTCGACCGCCTATCCAAGGAAGGCATCCAGCCGGACAGCGAAGCGGACAAGGCCACGCTCATCCGCCGCGCGCGGTTCGATCTCACCGGCCTGCCGCCGACGATCGACGAGGTCGACGCCTTCCTTGCCGATAAATCGCCCGAGGCCTACGAGAAGCTGGTGGACCGGCTCATGGAGCTGCCGCAGTACGGCGAGCGGATGACGGCGAACTGGCTCGATCTGGCGCGCTTCGCCGACACGAGCGGCTACCACTTCGACGGCGTCCGCTTCATGTGGCTCTGGCGCGACTGGGCGATCAAGGCCTTCAACGACGACAAGCCCTACGACCAGTTCACCATCGAGCAGCTCGCGGGCGACCTTTTGCCGGACGCGACGCCGGAGCAGCGGATCGCCACGGGATTCGTCCGCAACAACATGACGAACGACGAGGGCGGCGCGGACCCCGACGAGTATCTCAACAAGTATGTCGTCGACCGCGTGAACACCGTCGGCGCGGTGTGGCTGGGGCTCACGGTGGGTTGCACCGAGTGCCACGACCACAAGTACGACCCGATCACGACGAAGGAGTTCTACCGGCTCTACGCGTTCTTCCACAACGTGCCGGAAAAGGGCCTCGACCGCATCCGCTCCGACAACCCGCCGCCGCGTCTCCCAATGCCCACGCAGGATCAGGCGCGCCGGTTCGTCGAGGCCGAGTTCCGCCTGAAGGACGCCGAGAAGACGCTGCAGGACCGCGTCAACGAGCTCGGCGAGACGCAGGAGAAATGGGAGCGGGAGATCGTCGCGAAGCCGCCCGCCAAGGTCGACCCGACCGCCCTGGTCACGGTGCTGCCGTTCGACGGCACGCTCCAAAGTGCTGCCGGCATCTTGCCGGCAGGGCCGCCCGGCGAAGGGAACACGCCTAAAGTCCCGCCCGCTGAGGCAGCGCCGGAGCCCCGTCGGCAAGATTCCGGCGGCACCTTCATCCGCACGGAGCAGCCCGAGTTCGCCGATGGCCGCATCGGCAAGGCGCTCAAGCTCGACGGCAAATCGCACGTCGACCTCGGGCAGAAGGTCTCCTTCGAGCGAACCAACGCGTTCACTTTCAGCGCTTGGCTGAAGATCCAGGGCAACGGCGCGGTCTTCAGCAAGCAGGAGAAGGCGCCCGGCTACCGCGGTTTCGACCTGCTCATCGCCGACGGACGCCCGCAGATCCATCTCATCCATGCGTGGCCGGACGACGCGCTGAAGGTGCGGACGAAGGAGCAGTTCCCGCAGGGCCAGTGGCTGCACGTCGCCGCCACCTGGGACGGATCGGGCAAGGCCGCCGGCCTCAAGTTCTACGTGAACGGCAAGGCCAAGGACACGGAGACCGAGAAGGACCAGCTCAAGGGCGACATCGCCACGGCCGAGCCTTTTCGGGTCGGCGCGCGGAACGGCGAGTCGGACTTCACCGGACAGGTGGACGACCTGCGCTTCTATTCGCGTCCGCTGTCGCCCGAGGACGTCCGGCTGCTCGTGCTCGACGGTTATCTGCCGACCATCGCGAAGTCGCGCGGCACCCGGACCGACGAGGAGCGCGGCGACCTGTCGCGCTTCTACAAGGAGACCTACGCCAGCGATTATCTGAGGTCCGACACCGCGCTCGCGAAGGCGCGGCGCGAAAAGGATTCCCTCTACGCCGCGATCCCGACCTCGCTGGTCATGGAGGAGATGGATCCGCCCCGGGACACCTTCGTGCTGGAGCGCGGTGATTTCCGGACCAAGGGCGAGCAGGTCACCGCCGGGACGCCGGCCTTCCTCCCGCCGTTGGCCGGCGGCCCGACCAACCGTCTCGCACTGGCGCGATGGCTGGTCGCGAAGGAAAATCCGCTGATGGCCCGCGTCACAGTGAACCGCTACTGGGCGATGTTCTTCGGCACCGGCCTGGTGAAGACGGCGAACGACTTCGGCGCACAAGGCGAATGGCCGAGCCATCCCGAGCTGCTCGATTGGCTGGCCGTGCGGTTCCGCGACGGCGATCCCGACGGGCCGCGGCCGGTCAAGCCGTGGGACCTGAAGGCCTTGGTCCGGATCATCGTGACCAGCTCCGCCTACCGGCAATCCGCCGCAGTCACCCACGAGAAGCTGGAACGCGACCCCTACAACCGTCTCATCAGCCGCGGACCGCGGGTGCGGCTCGACGCGGAGTTCATCCGGGACAACGCCCTCGCCGTTTCCGGCCTGCTCAACCCGAAGATCGGCGGCCCGAGCGTGAAGCCCTACCAGCCGCCCGGGTTGTGGGACGGCACCGATTCACCCTTCACCCAGGACCACGGCGACGCGCTCTACCGGCGCGGCATGTACGTGTTCTGGCGCCGCTCGGCGCATCATCCGGCGATGGCGACCTTCGACGCGCCGAACCGCGAGGTCTGCACTTTCCTCCGGCAGCGCACGCAGACGCCGCTGCAATCGCTCGTGCTGATGAACGACCCGGCGTTCGTCGAGGCCGCCCGGGGGCTCGCGCAGCGCGTCACCGGCGAAGAGCCGTCCGACACCGGGCGCCGTCTGGTCCGTGCCTTCCGGCACACGTTGGGTCGTCCGCCGCAGCCCGAGGAGATCGGCCTGCTCCAGAAGACCTACGACCGCCAGCTCGCCACCTTCCGCGCCG
>JANNAJ010000191.1:0-3067 GCA_031384285.1 Verrucomicrobiota bacterium | reverse complement strand
CCCACAGCAACGCGGCGTCCGAGTCCGTCTCCCGCTGGGTGAACCCGTCCCAAGTCGGCGCGATCAATGCACCGTGACGACGGGCCGCGGCACCTGCCTCGTACCAAGTCGGGGTGATCTCTTTTCGGGCCGTTGGCGAGTCGCCCCCGCAACCCGCTCGGCTTGCAGGGCAAGCCGCCCACAACATGAAGCCGAGTTCTACCGGTATCCACCAAGAGTCGGTATCACTTCGCCGGGCCGCTCGCCCGCGCGATCAGTGTGATGGCGACCGCAAGCATCAGCGCGCCGACCGGCACCAGCACGATCCCGATGCCGGGATCACCGCCGTGGGTCCAGATCCCGCCAAGGAAGAACCCCGCCGGGATCAACCCCGCCGAAGTCTGGAGCAGACGCGACGCGAGCTTCGCGGTGTCGCCGGTCGGCTGCGGAAAGACCGGCAAGCTCAACGCGAAGGCGATCTGAACAAGCGCCAGCAGGGTCCCGTGCGCGTGGGCCAAGGTCCACAACAGCCGGCGGGTCGAGTTCGACGGTGTCAGGTACGCGCCGACCTTGAGGCCGTGCAGCGCTTCGAGCGCGATGCCGAGCAGGAGGAAGACGAGCAACGACCACCAGCCGGCGCTGAGTTGACGGCTACGCAGCGTCTCGAGATCGGCAGAGGGCGTTGGTTTCATGGCGGCTGGTTCCAAGAGCGGGAGATCATTCGACGAGCATCACCGGACGGTCGTCGCGCCGGCGCCGCAAGGCATCGGACCGTGCGCGGTCCAGGCCGCCGCGGGCGTCCAAGAGCACCGCGGCGGGATCGGGTGGCACGGATGGCGGAGACGTCTGCCAACGGCGGAGCACCTCATCGCGCCGGGACTTCCGGACCGCCGGCGGCGCGAGATAGTCGGACGTGAGATCCTCGAACCCTGGCTGCGTCCGGAGCGATTCGCCGGCGATGTGGCGGACGACTGAGTACGGGTCATCGAGCAGCTCGGCGAGCAGGGGCGGTTGCCAGCCCGGAGCGCTGGACGCTCGCGCCGGTCCCCAACCCAGATGCCACGCGACCAAGGCACGCTGCGCCGCGTCGCCGCTGAGCGCGTACACCGGCCCCGCGCCGGCGGTCGCGTGCGCGCCGAGCTCGGCGGCCGAAGGTGGCGGCTGCCCGAACCATTCGTGGAGCCGAGCTGCCGTCCATGCGAGCGGTCGGTCGAGATGACAGAGATTGCAGGCGTTCGGACGGCCGCTGACCAGGTCCGACCGGACCGACGGACTCGTCACGCGATGGCTCCGGATGGCCTTCAACAGACCGAACGTCGTGTGCGGCATATGGCAGTTGTAGCAACGGCTCCCGGACGAGCCGGCCGCATGATGCGTGTGCGCCGGGAGGTCGCGGGCGAGCTTGGGATGGCACTGGAGGCACGCTTCGTCGCCGGAGCCTTTGCGCGAGAGCTGGTCGTCCGGCTCGCTGTCGTGCATCGAGTGGCAACTCAGGCAGGACATCTGGCCCTTCTGGTAGCAGGGCGATTCCACCAATCCGTTGAATTCCCGGCCGGACACGCGCACGTCGCCGTCGCTCCAGAACGTCGCGAGCAGCTCGTCGGCGCCTTCGCGCAGCGGCGCAGGGAACCGCGTGTCGTGCTTGATCCCCGGATACCGCACGAGCAACCGGTCGCGTTCCAGCTCGCCGCCCGGGACGAACGAGAACCCGGTGCGATGCCATGCCGCGGTGTCGGGCAGCCAGGTGACGCCGTGGCACGCGCCGCAGGTCTCCGACGAGCGCCGATGGTCCAGGCGGGCCGGGTTCACGATGGTCGGGTCGCCGTCGGACCGGATGTGCTGGAGATAGCGCCGCAGCGGGTTGGCGTTCGCCGCGACATGCTTTTCGCCCGGCCCGTGGCAGGCCTCGCAGGCGATGCCCAGCTCGGCGACCTGCGTGCGGAGGCCGTGGCCGGACGATCCGGCGTCGGGCAGCCCGCCGACCGCGTGGCAGCGGATGCAGTTGTCGTTCCAGACCTGCGAGAGCCGCGGCGCGTCCGGCGGCATGAGGAAGACGTCGTTCCGCGGCACCCAACGGCGTTCGGCCAACAACCAGGTGAACGGGAAGCTGATCTGGCGGTTGCCAGACGGGTCCTCCAACCAGAACGCCTGCATATGGTGCGAACCGGTGACCAAGCTGAACCGCCGTTCTTCGCGGACCCGGCGCGTTCCGTCCCGCGAAGGCCGCGGCACATCGAACTCCACCGAAAGCGCGTCGCCCCGCCGTCGCAGGTCGAAACCTCGCCCATCCAGCTCGAGGTGGACGTCATCGAACGCCGCCGGGCTCGTCGCGGGCGAAGCCACCTGCGTCATCGTCCGATGGAAGGAGCGGTGCCAACTGGCGTGCGGTCCGGGATGGCAGGCGACGCAGCTATCCGATGTCGCGAACCCGGGCCGGCCGGTCTCCGGCAACTTCGCCGCGGCCCACGCGGCGTGCGGTCGATCGGCGTCCCGACGCTTCAGCCATGCGCGCGCTCCGCCGGCGGAAACGACGAGCGACGCGACCAGGACACCCGACCAAAGCGGTCTCCGCGGTGCGCGCCAGACCGAAGCCAGCGCGACCGCTCCGACGAGACCGACCCAGATCCACTCGTTCTGCATGGACACGAAGCCGCGGAACGCGGCTGCTTTTCATGGGGACGGGGCGGATCATCTGGAAAAACACCCGACGAGGACAAGACCGAAGAAACCTTCGGGTGTGATCCCCTGTTGCCTCAGAAGTTCTGATACCCTTAGAGCCTGTCTGAAAAGTAGGACAGTGCCTCTGGCCTGTCTGTTCCGGGGCTTCCAGCCCCACGCCAGACAGGTGGTGCCACGGGCTGGAAGCCCGCAGGCAGACAGGCTGGAAGCCTGTCCTACTAGGCCGGTCGGCCTTTTCAAACAGGCTCTGAACCGGAACCATGCGATTGGATCCGGGTGGCACGACCAACTTGGCCGTTCTCGGCGGCAACTTGCCGCCGTGTTTCGGCACCGGACGCGCGCATACCCAGGGGTGCATTCCCGGCACACCCAGAGCGGCGGGCGAGTCGCCCGCCGCAACAGGCCGGTG
>JANNAJ010000185.1:0-7997 GCA_031384285.1 Verrucomicrobiota bacterium | reverse complement strand
TTGTCGATCTTGAACTGGTAAAGAACGTCGGTCGAGAAATCGACGGCCGGCGCGTTGCCGAACTGGAACGGGTTCACCGTCATCCCGAGGACGATGTTGCCGTTCTTCGGGTTCACGAAGGCGTAGATGTCGTTGATGTCGGCGCGCGGGTCCTCGTTGATGGCAGGCGCATCGCGATGATCGGCAGCGCGGTTGCCAAAGGTCAGCAAAGTCCCGGCGAGGAGCAGGGCGACGCGGGAGGAGGAGCGGGGTTGCATGGATTAGCGAGGAAGAGTTAGGACTCTCAAAAAGTAGGCGCCGACCTGACCCGCAAATTCAAGGCCATTTCTAAGAACGATCGGAATCGCGAGGTCCGTCTCTCCATCGGCGGCGCGAGCAAAGAGTCTCCGGACGGTCGCTGGCAGCCGGTTCATAGAGCCTGTCCAGCGTAGGAGACGACGTCACGAATCTCACTTTTCCAACGGAGACCGGAGACGCCTCACGTCGTCTCCTACAAGTGGAAGAGTCCGGGACGGGCCGCTACGGGGGCGGCGTCCGATCCGACGACTACCGCACTGCCGACAGGATGGTCGTCGGGCACCGATCGGCGATGGTCCATGGGGTCATGCTTTCAGCTGACCGCGGTTGTCGGTCTTGTCTCCAAAATGGCCGGGACCGCCGGTTTGGACAGCCGAGAACGGTGAGCGCGAAGCGTGGGACCAGATGCCCGACGGTGTCCTGCGCTGCGGTCCTGAATCCCGACGCAGCGCCAGCGTCACCTTCCCTCGATCCCAGCGGCTCCCACCGCACCGGCCGCTCAAAGTGCCGGGTTGCGCGGGAACTTCGCGTAGGGCAACCGAGCGCCGCGGTAGCTGAAGCGATCCGCCCGGATCTCCAACGGCGCCGGAAAAGCGGACGCGCCGCTGGCGGCCACGATGTCGTCCTGGTCGATGCCGTCCCCGGACACCCCGACGCCGCCGATCAGCACCCCGTTGCGGTAGAGGGGGAAGCCGCCCGGAAAGATGGTGATGCCGTTGGGCAGGTTGGGGTTCATCGGCACGCGTGCCAGCACCAGCTTGGTCGGATCGCTGTTGATCGCGTCGTTCAACGGGTTTTGGACGTTGTAGTTGAAGTTGCTGTAGTGCTCTTGGAGGCCGAGGAAGATCCCCGGCTGCGTGTCCTTGATCCCGGGCGGATAGAAGCGCTGGGCCAGGAACCCCACCGTGCGCGCGCTGAAAGCCCGGGTATCGTCGGAGAAGAACAGCACTGTCCTGGCCTTCTGCACCGCCACGTCCCAAGAGAACCGGGTCGTGTCGGGCGAGGTGCAGAACGTGCCCAGCACCCTCGGCGGGGCCCCGTCCTTGTCGGGATTGGCGACGACGGAGATGAAACACTGCATGGGTTGGCCCCGCGGCAAACGGATGCCCCCACGCGTGGTCCGCGCCCGGGCGGCGCCGAGCTCGAGGATCCCGCGGACCTCCGCCGCCGTGAGCCTTGCCTGGCCCCGGATGGTGTCGTTCAGCGCATCGGCATCATGGAGAGCCGGATCGTCGATGATCGGTTGCCGGAGTTCTCCGTGGACGCCGCCGAGCGTCAGCAATGGATACTGGACCGGAGGCGGGGCGATGACGGGGTACTCCGGAACGGGCACCGCGACCTCCTCCAACGGCCGCACCACTTTGGCCGGCACGGGCACGCTCTCGACATAGGCGAGGGCGATGCCGGCGACAAACACCTTGCTGCCCCAGATCCGGGGCGACGGCGCAAAGCCGATCTGGCCGGCAAGGGCGACCTCTTCGTCGACATCCCGCGACCAGACCAGGTCGGGAGTCACCGTGAGCTCGTAGAACAGCGTGTTCGTGACCAACGCCGCCTCGGTCACCTTGGCGGCTCCGAAGGTGAGCACCTTGGTGCTCAACGGTGATCCGCGCTCCTCGTCGCCCGAGACACCGATCCCGCCGACGCATTCCCCGTTCTTGTAGAGCGGCACGCCGCCGAGGCCCCCGGTGAGGCCGCCGGTGAGCAACGGCGGCAGCCGGCCTCCGTTGGTCCCGCTGGTGATCGACGGATCGTAGGTGGCGGCGTTCTTGAAGCGGTTGACGTCGCTCAGGGGAAGGCTGGAGAAGTTCACCCCGACCAGCGGCCCGGGCGGGGCGTTCTCGACGCCGGGCGGGAAGTGCTGCTGGACGAGGAAATTGGCGGTCCGCGTGGAGAACGCATGCTGCGCGCTGCTGAGGAACGCCGCGGTGCCGGCCCGGCCCATCGCGTTCTTGAGGAACGCAGGGAACCTGCGGTTGCTCTTGTAGGCGGTATCGACCGTCCATACCCCGACGATGTAGCCCTCGCGGTCGGAGACGGCGATGACAGCGTTCGTCCGGACCGGATTGCCCTGATATTCGAGGGCTTTGCTGGCGGCCTGCGCGAGGATGGTCCGGATATCGTCCGGCGTGAGGCGTTCGGCATGCAGGGCGATCCGTCCCACCGGCAGTGATGCCAGAAAAAGAAGTATCGAAATGAGCCGATTCACCCTCGCACGGTAGAGGTCGTCTTGTTAAGACAGCGAGCAGAAAATGCCCGCGCACGGCCAACACACCCGATCGGACCAGATCGCGCCCTCGACGCGACGAGAGCACCGGGCCGGGGACGACCCTCGCGTCCGGCGAGCGTTGGGCATGGCGGTCCTTTTGGCCCTATCCTGCACTTCGGGTGCGGCCCAAGGTCCGCGTCGCCGCGACGTGCTGGTGCTCACGCCGCGCGAACGCGCTGCCCGAGCCGCTGCCGAGGCGGCGCCCGCTCCTCCGACCACACCCAAGGCCCATCAGACGGTCCACACCAACACGCCGCCGCTGTCCCCGACCGATCGAAACGTGGATGGCGGTGCGCCTCCGGTCGGGCCGCAACGCATCACATCGCCGTCCGTCGTATGGGATCGTCGTCGTTTCGTGGACACGAACTCACCGGCGAGACCTCCCGGTGAGTTCAACCCGGATCCGGGCACTCCGCGCGGACGAAGCCTGCCGGCCGAGCCGTTCTTCCGGGCCGAGCCTTCGCCGGCCGCGACGTTCGACGGCGACCCTGTCGCCACCGAGCTGGCGCTGCCGCGATGGCAACTGCGCCGCGACACGTTGGTCCCGCGCCCGCCCGCGGCCGTCGGCATCCCGTACGGGACCGAGCCCTTGCCGCCCGGGCAGTCCTTGCCACGCCACGACGTCCGCTCGAACGACAAGATCGAGCTGCCGGTCCACGGATCGCCGGAGTACCCGCTCACCCGGAGCGGCCAAGGGATCCCGCCCGACACCACGCCGATGCCGGACCGCTACAAGGTGGGGTTCGGTTTCACCCCTTGGCGGCGCTATTCCAGCGGACTGAGCGAGCAACCGTACGAGCGTCCGACGCCGCGGCTCTGGCATCCCTACTACCAGTCGCGGCTCAAGGGCGATGTGCCGGTGATCGGGCAGGATGTCTTCCTCAACCTCATCGCGACCAGCGACACCGCGGTCGAGTTCCGCCAGGTGCCCACGCCGAGCAACGTCAGCACGGCGCGGCCCGATTCCGCCGAGGTCTTCGGCCGGAGCGAGCAGATCGGGATCCAGCAGAACTTCGGCTTCGCGCTGGAGCTCTTCAAAGGTGAGACCGCGTTCAAGCCGGCGCACTGGACCATCAAGGTCCAGCCGGTCTTCAACGTGAACTACGCGCTGGTGAAGGAGACCACCACGCTCTCGCCCGATCCGCGGGGCATCGACGGCGGGCCGAACACCCCGCCGTTCCCCACGACCACCGGCCCCTTCCCCAGCTTCGACCCGCACAACCCCTCCGACGTCACCAAACTGCTCAACGGACAGATCCAGCGCGCGCCGGATTCCACCCAAGGCACGCGCTACACGGACCGCACGCGGTCCCACTTCGCGCTGCAAGAATACTTCGTCGAGTACCACCTGGGGGATCTCTCGGACAATTACGACTTCTTTGCGGTGAAGGCCGGCAACCAGGGCTTCAACCAGGATTTCCGCGGCTTCTTGTTCAACGATGTGAACCTGGGCGGCCGGTTGTTCGGGAACTGGGACGACAACCACTGGCAATACAACCTCGCCGGCTTCGACATGCGCGAGAAGGACACCTTCTCGGGCCTGAACACCTTCGACCAGCGCGACCAGAAGGTCTTTTTCGCGAACGTCTTCCGCCAAGATTTCTTGTGGAAGGGATACACGGCGCAGCTCTCCTTCGCCGCGAACCTCGACGAACCGACCCGGCATTACGACCGCACGGCCAGCCTGGTCCGCCCTGCCCCGCTCGGCACGGTGAAGGAGCACGGCATCGAGGCGTTCTACCTCGGCTGGGGTGGCGACGGCCATATCGGCCGGTGGAACGTCAGCCACCAGTTCTATCAGGCGTTCGGCGAGGACAGCTTCAACCAGGTCGCGGGCCGAGGGCAGGACATCAACGCCCGGATGGCGGCGCTCGAGGTGAGCTACGACCGGGATTGGTTGCGCTACAAGGCGTCGTTCTTCTACGCCAGCGGCGACCACGATGTGGACGACACCACGGCGGGCGGATTCGACGGCATCGTCGACAACCCGAACTTCACCGGCGGCGCGTTCAGCTACTACGTCCACCAAGGCTTCAACCTCGGCGGCACGAGCGTGGCGCTCAAGCAGCCGAACTCGCTCTTCCCGAACCTCCGCACGAGCAAGACCCAGGGGCAGGCGAACTTCGTGAACCCCGGCATCTTCATCTACAGCCTCGGGCTCGACCTGGACACGACGCCCAAGCTCAAGACCTTCCTGAACTTCAACTACCTCCGTTTCGCCGAGACCGACCCGCTGCAGACGTCGATCCTCCAGGACAAGATCCGCGGCGAACTGGGATTCGACCTCAGCCTCGGCTTCCAGTACCGGCCGCTGCTGACCGACAACATCATCATCACCGCCGGTATCGGCGTGCTGATCCCCGGCAGCGGCTACCGCGACATCTACCGCAGCAGCACCCAACCGGTGGCGAATTTCGACGACATGCAGCCCAGCCGGATCGGCCAGACGGACGCCTTCCTCTACAGCGGCGTGCTCGCGATCAATTTCACCTACTGACACCATGAGACCCGACACAGATCCCACGGAGCGCGGACGGCCCGTCCGCACGGTCCGGTCGCCGGCAGGCGGATCGCCGCCCCCCTTGGGCCGGTCCGCGATGCGGCTCGTCCTCTCCCTCGCAGGATCGTTGCTGCTCGTCGCTGCCCGCGCCGATTCCCCGCTGCTCGATTATCTCGCCGCGAACGGGCCTCGGATCTCCGTCCCCACCGATCTCCCGAAGCCTGCCCCCACGAAGGCGCACAACTGGATCGACCAATCCAAGGACGAAGCGCTCGCCAAATCCCGGGGCTGCCTCGAGTGCCACATCACCACCGACGCGCATTCCATGCACACGTCGCCGGCAGTCGTGCTCGGTTGCACCGATTGCCACGGCGGCAACCCGACGCCCGGCCTCACCCAGCGCAAGGCCCACGTCCAGCCGCGCAACCCCGTCTTTTGGGAATCGTCGGCCAACCCGAACGAATCCTCCGTGCTGCTCAACCATGAGTCGGCCGAGTTCATCCAGTTCGTGAACCCCGGCGACCTCCGCGTCGCGGACAAGGCGTGCGGCCTCTGCCACGGCGACAGCGTCGCGCACGTCCGGCACAGCATCATGCGCCACGGCGCGATGCTCTGGGGCGCCGCGCTCTACAACAACGGCGCCTACTCGCAGAAGAACTACCGCTACGGCCAGGCCTACGGATTGGACGGCGTGCCCTTGCGCCTGGAGAGCCCGGTCCCGGTGACCCCCGACATGACCAAGCTGTGGGGCATCCTGCCCTACATCGAACCGCTGCCGCGCTTCGCCCTCGGCCAACCGAGCAACATCCTCCGCATCTTCGAGAAGGGCGGCGAGAAGCAGCTCTTCCTCGGCCTGCCCAACATCGCCGAGCCCCCCGGCAAACCCGGACGCCGGCTCAGCGAACGCGGCCTCGGCACGCTGCTCCGGACCGACCCCGTCTTCCTCAACCTGCAGAAGACGCGCCTCCACGATCCGCTGCTCGATTTCATGGGCAGCAACAACCATCCCGGCGACTACCGCTCCAGCGGCTGCTCGGCCTGCCACGTCGTGTACGCCAACGACCGTTCGCCGACCCACTCCGACTACTACGCGAAATACGGCCACCAAGGCCTGAGCTTCAGCGCCGACCCCACCATCCCCAAGAACGAGCGGGGCCACCCGATCAAGCACGTCTTCACCCGCGCCATCCCGACGTCGCAGTGCATGAACTGCCACATGCACCAAGGGAACCTCTTCGTGAACCCGTTCCTCGGCTACACGTGGTGGGACCAGGAGACCGATGGCGAGGTGATGTACCCCAAGAAGCAGAAGAACCCGACCGAGGCCGAGACCTTCGCCGGCAACCAGGAGAACCCCGAGGCAGCGGCGGTCCGCGGCCTCTGGGGCGACAAGGATTTCTTGGACAAGGTCGCCGAACTGAACCCGAAGCTGAAGCACACGCAGTTCGCCGACTATCACGGCCACGGCTGGATCTTCCGCGCCATCTTCAAGCGCGACAAGAAAGGCGAGCTGCTCGACCTCGAGGACAACGCCATCCCGCACGACGACGACCACAAGTGGGACAAGGCCGTCCACCTGAAGGACGTCCATCTCGCCCGGGGCATGCACTGCGTGGACTGCCATTTCCTCCAGGACATGCACGGCAACGGACTGCTCTACGGCGAGCCCCGGCAGGTGACTTCGGTCGAGTGCGTGGATTGCCACGGCACCGTCAACTCCCGCCCGACGCTCATGACCAGCGGCTCCGGCGGCGACTTCGACCCCGTGACCAAGAAGCAGACGGCCATCGACCTGCTCAAGACGAGCAACGTGTCGTGGGGCGCGCGATTCCGCTGGGAAGGCAAGAAGCTGATCCAGCGCAGCTCGCTCGCGCCGGACCGCGAGTGGGAGGTCCCGCAGGTGATCGACACGATCGATCCGAAGTCGCCGCGCTACAACGCCAAGAGCGCCTACGCCAAGACGCTCCGCCGGAACGGCAAGGACTGGGGCGATGTGCCCGGCGACACCAAGGCCCTCGACCTCGCCGACCGCCGTCCGTTGAAGGAGGACCGCGGCACGGACGCCGCGCGGATCCTTGCCCACGAGAACTCGAACGTGAGCTGCCAGGTCTGCCATACCTCGTGGGCGACGAGCTGCTTCGGTTGCCACCTGCCGATGCGGGCCAACCAGCGCGCCGCGAACAACAAGTTCGAAGGCACCACGACCCGCAACTACACGACCTACAACCCCCAGGTCGTGCGCGACGACGTCTTCCAGCTCGGGATCGACGCCACCTACAAAGGACACCGTCTCGGCGTGCTCCGCTCGTCCAGCGCCGTGATCGTGGGCTCGCAGAACGCGAACCGCGAATGGGTCTACTCACAGCAGCAGACCGTCAGCGCCGAAGGCTTCAGCGGCCAGGCCTACAACCCGCATTTCCCGCACACCACCAGCTCCGTGGGCACGACCAAGAACTGCACCGAGTGCCATCTCTCGCAGGCGAACGACAACAACGCCTGGATGGCGCAGTTGCTCGGGTTCGGCACCGGCACGGTCAACTTCTTCGGCCGCTACGCCTACGTCGGCGGCGAAGGCGCGCTGCATGGTGTCGTGTGGACGGAAGCCGATGAGCCGCAATCCGTCATCGGCAGCTCGATGCACAAGAATGCGTATCCGCGAAACTACGCCGAGCATCTCGCGCGCGGGCAGCGACTCAAGGAAGGGCATGAGCATCACGCGAAGGAAATCAACGACCTCACGTTGCGGAGTGAATACCTCTACACGGCAAATGGTCCCGCGGGCTTCGAGGTGTTCGACGTGGCGAACATCGACCAGAAGGACTTCAGCGAGCGCATCGTGTCGTCGCCCGTCTCGCCACTCGGCCAGCGGACGTATGTGCGCACGCCTTTCGCCACGTCGGTCGCGCTGCCGAGCACGCTGCTCAATGATCC
>JANNAJ010000134.1:0-2081 GCA_031384285.1 Verrucomicrobiota bacterium | reverse complement strand
TCGTCCGCCGAGGCGGTCAAGGACCGCAAAGGCGCGGTGCTCGATGACCGGGCCCACCTCGAGCACGACCGGCGCTGGATCTACAACGACTTCCCGAAGGGCTTCGCCGAGGCCAAGCGCACGGGCAAGCCGCTGCTCGTCACGTTGCGCTGCGTGCCGTGCCTCGCGTGCGCGGGCATCGACGCGCGGGTGCTGATGCAGGACCTGGAGCTGACGCCGCTGCTGGACCAGTTCGTCTGCGTGCGGGTCATGAACGCCAACGCGCTCGACCTTTCGCTCTTCCAGGTCGATTACGACCTCTCCTTCTCCACGGTCTTCTTCAACGCCGACGGCACGGTCTACGGCCGCTACGGCTCGTGGACCCATCAGGCCGACTCGAAGGACGACACCATCGGCGGCTACCGGCGCGCGCTCGAAAGCGCGCTGGCCATCCATCGCGGCTATCCGGCGAACAAACCGGCGCTGGCCGGCAAACAGGGCATGCCGCTGCCCTTCAAGGATCCGCTGGAGATCCCGCAGCTCGCCGGCAAGTACACGCGCAACCTCGACTGGGAGGGGAAGGTCGTGCAGAGCTGCGTCCACTGCCACCAGATCGGCGACGCCATCCGCGCCTACTATCGCGACCAGAAACAGACGATCCCGACCGAGTGGATCTATCCGTGGCCGGACCCCCGGACCATCGGGCTCACGCTCGCGCCGGACCAGGTCGCGCGCGTCCGGTCCGTCGTGCCCGGCTCGCCTGCCGCGAAGGCAGGACTCTTGGCGGGGGACGATATCGTGTCGCTGGCGGGCCAACCCTTGGTGGCGGTCGCCGATGTGAGCTGGATCCTCCATCGCGCGCGCGGATCCGGTCCTGTGCGCGCCCTCGTCAGGCGTCTCGGCGCCGATTGGCCGTTGCAGATCGATCTCCCGACCGGCTGGCGGCAGAAGTCCGACATCTCGCGCCGGGTCAGCGCCTGGGAGATGAGGGCGATGGCCTTGGGCGGGCTGCTCTTGGAGGACTTGTCGGACGAGGAGCGCGCCCGACGCGGCATCGACAAGGAGGCGATGGCGCTCTTCATCAAACACGCCGGCGAATACGGCAAACACTCCGCCGCCAAGAAGGCAGGCTTCCAAAAGGACGACGTGATCGTGGAGCTCGACGGCCGGTCGTCGCGGGTCAGCGAGAGCGGATTGCTCGGTCGCTTGCTCCTGGAGCATCAGCCCGGTGAGCAGGTGAAGGCCACTGTGCTCCGCGGCACCGAGCGCAGGGAGCTGTCGCTGCCGATGCAGTGACACCGTCGGAGCGAGGGCAGGGCCAACAGGCCGATCAACGTTGCTGCGCCGGTTTCAGGGCCGCGTCGTCCAGGTCGAGCCGGTAGAGGATCTGGTTGTAGTCATGGCGCGGCGTGGGGGCCGGATGGTCGGCGAACTGCATCGTGTAGGTGCCCTCGAAGAACAGCTGCGGCGAACCGGACGGCGTGAACTCGATGTGCAGCCGCGGATTGTAGAACGTGTAGTTGTCGTGGCTCAGCACTTTCACCGCCGTGCCCCACGGACCGGTCGGCGCGTCGGATTCCGCATACCACAGCTCGCCGAAGGCGGAGGGTTTGCCGAACGCCTGCATGAAGACCGTCACCCATCGCTGGCGCCACGGATGCCACGCGATGGAACCGCTGTGCGGCTTCACCGTCTCGCCGTGGCTGCCTGCCAAGCCCGGTGGCGGCGTGAGCCGCTCCCAGGTCTTCGCGTCCTGCCAGGCCTCGAAGGTCGCCGGACAACGGAGCGTGGGGAACGGATTGCCGAAGAGCAGCCACTCCTTGCCCGCTGCGTCCCGCCAGGTCACCGGATGGCCCTCGGGGATCGGCGGCGCATGCGGCGCGACGTCGGACTTCGTCCAGATCGTCTTCAGCTTCCTGAAGACATCCTGTCCCTCGTCCCACACGGCGAGGCTCCACTCGTAGGCTTCGAGCGGCGGCTTGATCTTCACGTAGGCGCACACCAGCCGCGGATTGCCCGACGCATCGGGCACGCTGGCCACGCCCGTCACCCAGGTCGGTCCGCTGCCGGGCATCGGCGCGATGCCGCGCGGCGCGCCGGTC
>JANNAJ010000090.1:0-2963 GCA_031384285.1 Verrucomicrobiota bacterium | reverse complement strand
GCGAGCTCTCGCCGATGATGAAGCGTCCGTCCGGCGTGAAGGTCGGCCAACCCTTGCCCACCCAGCTCTTCTGCGCGGCACGGGCCGAGGGGAAGAGCGAGACGAAGCTGGCCTCGAACCCTTCGAGCACCGGCCAATCGGTCACCACCGGCGGAGGCTCGTTGTCGGCGGCGTAGCTGCGCGGGTCGGCGTGGACCGACTTGGGCTCCCATCCGCCGAGCAGCAGACCGCCGTCGCGGACGCGCCCATACAACGTCAGCTCCGGCACGCGGAAGCACGGCAGTTCGGGCGTGAGGCCGTCCATCGGCACGGTGACAAAGTACTCGTGGCGGACCGGGAAGATGGGCAGCTCCAACCCGGCGAGCCGGGCGACATGGTAGGCGTTGGCTCCGGCGGAGTTCACGAGGTAGCGGCAGCCGACGCGGCCGCGGCTCGTCTCCACGCCGGCGACGCGGCCGTCCTTGAGCACGATGCCTTCGAGCGCGGTGGCGGTGGCGAACTTCACGCCGAGCCGGGCGGCGTTGTGGCGATACGAGGCGGCGACGGCGCGCGGCGTCATGTGGCCGTCGCTCGGGCACCAGAGCACGGACTTCACGCCATCGAACTCCATCTGCGGGAAACGGAGCCGCGCTTCCGGACGGTCGATCAGCTCGGCCTCGAGACCGGCGGCATCGGCGGCGGCCTTGAGGCGGCGGAACTCCTCGGCGCGCTTCTCGCCGAGGGCGATGCGGAGCGAACCGACCTCGTGCCAATCGGGTTTCACCTCGCTCGCCTGCAGCTCGCGGAAGGTGGCGACGGAATGCATGGCCAGCCGGATGCGCTCAGGAGAATCGCGGACCTGTCCGCACAAACCCGCGCCCTGCGAGGTGGTGACCGCGCCGACGTCGTCCGCGCGCTCGATCACGAGCACGTCGGTCTTGCCGGCCTTGGCGAGCGCGTAGGCGCAGCCGACGCCGACGGCGCCGCCGCCCACGATGACGAACTCGGAATCAGGGAGCGGGGTCATGGGATCTTCCTCAAGTTGGACGACACGACGGTCGGACCGGGCTCGGCCCCGGGCTTCTTGAGCAGCGACGCGTCCGAGCGGCCGGCGCTCCCGGAGGGTCTTTGCAGGGTTGGCTTCGGCATGACGAGGTCGTGGGTCAGGCGTTGTGCTCCATCATCTCCAAGTACCACCGAACAAACCCCTCGACATTGTATTCCTTGGAGGTCGAGTAGGGGCCGGGCTCGTAGGCGCTGGAGTTGATACCTCGCTGCTGGCGCTCGCAGATGACCCAGTCCTGTTCGCTGGTGAGCTGCCAGAAGGGCATGAGCTTCGCGAGTTCGTAGTCGCGGCCTTCGACGGCGTCCTCGTGCACGAGCCACGAGACGCGGATGGCGGTGCGCTGCGGGCCGGCGGGCAACAGACGGGTGGTGACGGCGTGGTCGCAACTGGAGTGGTTCCAGAAGTTCGGCAGCGCGCGCATGCGGAGCGTGCCGACGTCGGCCTCGCGATAGTCGCCCATCAGCGGCGCGACCTGGCGACCGTCCATCGATTCGCTGACCCAGCCTTCGACGAGCGGCGTGCGGTTGCCGCTGTACCAGATGCCGCGCCCGGCGTCGGGGAACTTGGTCATGCCGGTCTCGCGGTGCGTGGGCGCGAGACCTTCCGCGGCCCACTTCGCCTCGCCGCGCGCGACCGCGGCTTCCATCTGCGCGCGGACGAGCGGCGGGGTGTCGCCGCTGTTGTAGTGGTCGAAGTTCGCGCGGATGTACTGGGGATGCCCGGCATCGCAGTGGTAGCACTCGCGGTTGTTCTCCCAGACGATCTTCCAGTCGGCCTTCACGAGATAATCCACCGACTTGGCGACCTTGGCGCGGAGCAATCCTTGCGGACGGAGCAGCGGCGCGAGGCACGCTTCGGCGCCGTCGAACGGCGATGGATCGGCCGCGAGATGGATGAAGACCAATCCTCCTACCTCGCGCAGATGGACGCTCCGCAACGGGAAGTCCTCCTTCTTGAGCTCGGGCTGCATGCCGCGCCAAGCAAGCAGGCGTCCATCCAGCCCGTAGGCCCACTGATGATAGGGACAGACCAGCTTGGAGACGTGGCCGCGGGGTTCGTCGCAGATCGCCGATCCTCGGTGGCGGCAGACGTTGTGCAGCGCGCGGAGCGACCCGTCCTCGCCGCGGACGACGATGACCGAATCGGTGTCGACCTCGACGAGTTGGTAATCGCCCGGCCTGCGGAGCTCGCAGGAATGGCAGGCGAACAGCCATCCGGTGCGCCAGACGCGGTCGAGGTCGGCGCGGTGGATCGCTGGATCGGTGAAGAACGGCTGCGGCAACGTCCAGCCGGGGCGGCGGGACGCGATGAGCCCGGACAGCGGGTCCGCGGACGAGGGTGCTGGGACAGGATGGTTCATGGCCGACATGTCACGGCCGCCGAGGATTCCCGCCCGGAGCCGGCGGCTCAATCCGAGATCCGCCGACCGACAACCGGCCGGTCACTCGAAGGTGATCAGCACGTCGCCGCCGACCCGCGAGGTCGACACGATCCGTCTGAGCTTGGCATCGCTCACGCGGAAGAAACGCCGCTCGGCCTGGACCGGCACGCGGAACGTGAGCGCTCCGGTATCGGAGACGGCGCCGGCGACCGGCTGGAAGACCTCGCCAAGTTCGCCGGCCGAAAGGAGCACCGGGACCGCGGCGGTCGCGGCCGCGCCGAAGGACCATGAGAAGGTCTGCGCGCCGTCCTCGTCACGGAAGACCAGCTTGGCGGTGTGGGGTGCCGCAGGATCGAGCGGCGAACCCGGGCTGTGGACGAGCAACAGATAGCCGTTGCCGTCGAGCGAATCGAAGTCCGCGGCCTTGCCATCGATCTCCAGCCGGATCGATGTCGGATCGAACGTCGTCTCGATCGAGGCCACGCGGACCTTCACCGTGTCGATGGGTTGGTCCGGGCGTTCACCGACCGCCGGGAC
>JANNAJ010000017.1:0-4314 GCA_031384285.1 Verrucomicrobiota bacterium | reverse complement strand
GTTGCGTTCGCAGCGCGCTCGCCATCGCGCACCAACGCGGCTACTGTTCCATCGCGTTTCCGCTCATCGGAGCGGGTACAGGTGGTTTTTCACCGGAGCGGGCGCTCGAGATCATGCAGGACGAGACACTTATGGTTGATTATGACGGTGAGATCATCTTTGTACGGTTTCGACCAACCGCCTGACCATGTACGGCAACGAAACCGGCGCGAGCGTCGCGATGGCAGCCGTGGCGTCCCGTGCGCCGGCTCGGTGATCTCGGAGCGTTGGGCTTCCTAGAAAGCACCGCCTCCTACCGAAGGACCGAATGACGACGAAGTACCTGATCTCCTTTCCTGCAAGGGCGATGGAAGTCCCCGCCGAGGACTTTGCCGCCGTGGGCGAAGCTGCGCGCGAGGTCATACGCGAGGCGAAGGCTGCGGGCGTGTATGTGTTCGGTGGTGGTATCAACACAGAGGTCGCCCCGCTCATGGCCGCCTCAGACGGCGCGGTCACGAACGAGACCTATCCCCAGACGAAGGAGTTCGACGGCGGCTTCTGCATCCTGCAGCTCCCGTCGCGCGACGCCGCCATCTTGTGGGCTACAAAAATCGCCAGAGCTTGCCGCTGCTCGCAGGAACTCCGCGAGTTTGGGTATGATTCCGAGAGTTGAGCCCATGATGGCACGGCCTCTCCGCCGACCGTTCGAGCGGCGCGGGAATCCGCGAGCGCACCATGCGCTCCGCCGTCGCCGCCGCGGTCGTCGCTGAGCCTGGACGTTGGGCCGATCAAACTGTGTCCATCAAAGCGAAATACGTTCACACCAATCTCACCGCCCGGGATTGGCGTCGGCTCGTCCGATTCTATTGCGATGTCCTCGGGTGCGTCCCCAAACCGCCCGAAAGGGACCTCTCGGGGACTTGGCTGGACGGATTGACCGCGCTCAAAGGCGCCCATCTGGTGGGCGTGCACCTTCTGTTGCCTGGTTTCCCGCCGGATGGACCCACTTTGGAGATCTTTGGATACGACGAGATGGTGCCGACATCGCTGCCGGTGGTGAACCAACCAGGGTTTGGCCATCTGGCCTTCGCGGTCGACGACGTCGAACTGGCCCTGGGCGCCGTCGTCGCAGGCGGAGGAAGCAGCGTCGGAAGCCTGTCTTCCACGGAGGTCGAGGGTGTCGGGACCCTGCGGGTCGTCTATGCGCGGGACCCGGAGGGAAACATCTTAGAATTGCAGAAATGGAACTGAAACGGCCACAGCACGACGATCCGGGACCTCGGGCAGCAGCGCGCGCCACCCGGTTCCAAGGATCATGAGAGACATCCAGAAACTCAAAGCAGACGAGGCGCCAGCGGTATTGCCCCAGTTGGTCGCGCTGCTCGTGGACGCGGTGCAGGACGGCGCATCCATCGGCTTCACGCTGCCGTTGTCCACCAACTCGGCCGAGCGGTATTGGCAGGAAGTCGTCCGCGACGTGGACCAAGGCTCGCGCACCTTGCTCTTGGCCCGGCGTGAGGGCGTGGTCGTGGGCAGCGTGCAACTGGGCCTTTGCACCCGCCCGAACGGCTTGCACCGGGCGGAGGTCCAGAAGTTGTTGGTCCATACCCGATGGCGGCGGCAGGGCATCGCCCGAGCGTTGATGGCGGCCATCGAGCAGGCGGCGCGCGCCGCAGGGCGATCGTTGCTCTACCTCGACACCGAGTCGGACAGGCCCGCGGAGGCGATGTATGAGCAGATGGGCTGGAACCGCGCCGGCGAGATACCCGGCTATGCGGCCAGTCCCGATGGTCAGCTGCACGGCACGGTGATCTTCTACCGGACGATTTGAGCATGACGCCTCCTCCTGGATAGCAGGGCCCGTAGGTTGTCGAGGAGGAACTCGGGTCATGTCCAGGGCTTGGGTTGGCGTCGGAGGTTCTTGAGCCAGGGGGCTCGCGGCGGTGACGGCGACAAGGCGGTGTTTTCCGGGCACGCCGTGGCCGCGTCGCTGATCGCGCCCCACCCGGCGATGTCCCGCGGCGAAGCGGCTTCTGCCGCGCACAAGGCGCACATCGGCGGTCCGTCGGCGCGACCGAGGTCGGAGCGCGTCGCCTTCGCGTGGATTTCAAACTTCCCGCGAGCGCGGCCAACCGTTAGGCATCACCGCATTGAACCATCGCCCTGAGCCCCCCGCCGCACCGGTCCCCGGCGCTCCCGTCCGTCCGCTGCGACGATGGATGTTCCGTCTGCTGGCGGCGACCTTGGTGCCGGTGTTCCTGCTCGGTGGCGCCGAGGCGGCGCTGCGTCTGGCGGGTCGCGGCCACGAGACGTCGTTCCTGATCGAACGCACGGTCCAGGGTGAGCGCGTGATGGTGGAGAACGACAAGTTCGGATGGCGCTTCTTCCCCGCTTCCGTCGCGCGCAGCCCCGCCCCGGTGCTTTTCCGCGCGGCCAAGCGGCCCGGATGCATCCGCATCTTCCTCTTCGGCGAATCGGCGGCGCTGGGCGACCCCAAGCCGGGCTACGGCTTCGGACGCTTCCTGGAAGTGCTGCTCAAGGAGCGCTTCCCCGGCACCGATTTCGAGGTGGTCTGCGTGGCCATGACGGCGATCAATTCCCACGCCATCCTGCCCATCGCCCGCGAATGCGCCCGCTACGACGGCGACTTCTGGGTCGTGTACATGGGGAACAACGAGATGGAAGGGCCGTTCGGAGCGAACACCATCTTCGGCGCCAAAGCCCCGCAGTTGCCGTTCATCCGCGCCACGCTCGCGCTCCGGTCGACGCGTCTCGGCCAGTGGCTGGTCGAGGCCGCCCGCCGCGCGAAGGGCAAGGACGAGCCGCCGGTCGCCTGGGAAGGCATGAAGATGTCCCTCCGCCAGCAGCTCGCGCCCGATGCCGCGAGCCGCGAGATCGTCCACGCGCATTTCCGCAAGAACCTGGAGGACATCGTCGCCACCGGCTTGCGCGCCGGCGCCCGACCGGTGGTCTGCACCGTCGCCAGCAACCTCAAGGACTGCTCGCCGTTCGCATCGCTGAACGGCGGCGGCCTCGCCACCGCCGACCGCTCCGCTTGGAAGGGTCTGCTCGATGCCGGGGTCCGGGAGCAGGCCGCGCAGAGGTGGGACGAAGCCGCGAAGCTCTATGGCCAGGCCGCGGAGATGGACCCGCTCTTCGCCGAGCTGCAGTTCCGCGCCGGCCAATGCGCCGTGCAGGCGGCGGATCCGCAGCGCGCACGGGAGCTGTTCGCGAAGGCCCGCGACACCGATGCCCTGCCCTTCCGCACCGACGGTGCGATGAACGCGGGCATCCGCGAGGTGGCGGCGGGCTTCGCCGACCGCGGCGTCCGCTTGGTGGACGTCGAGGCCGACCTCGCCAAGCAGAACCCGGGCAACCTTCCGGGCGACGAGCTGTTCTTCGACCACGTCCATCTCAACTTCGACGGCAACTACCGCGTCGCCCGGCTCATCGCCGAACCGATCGGACGCGACCTGCCTGCCGCGACCACGGCGAAGGCCGCGCCGGGATGGGCCTCGGCCGAGCTCTGCGCGCAGCGGCTCGGGCTCACCCCGTGGAACCGCCTCGCCACGTACGAGTCGATGCTCCAGCGACTCTCCGACGCGCCGTTCACCAACCAGCTCAGCCATCTCGACCGAAGCATCGCGATGGTCGCCACCATCCGCAGGCTGCGGGAACAGGTGCGGTCCGCCGATGTCGCCGGCACGCGGCGGATCTTCGACGAGGCGATCGCCGCGGGGCCGTCCGATCCTCGGCTGCACGAGGGCTATGCCGAGTTCCTCGAAGCGGCCGGGCTCGTGCCCGAGGCGACCGCCGAATGGCAGAAGGTCGCCGCGCTCCTGCCGCACCATCACCTCGGGACCTTCCAGGCCGGACGCCTCTTGTCCCGGCAGCAGAAAGATCCGGAAGCGATGGCGGCGCTTGACGAGGCGCTCCGTCTGCGACCCGACCTGGGCGAGGCCCGCGTCGAGCGTGGCCAGATCCATCTGCGGGCGAAACGCTACGCCGAGGCCTTGGCGGAGTTGGCGATCGTGCGGAAACAGCGTCCCGAGGACCCCCGTGTCCTGGTGCAGATCGCGCACGTCCAAGGCGCCCAGAAGCACGTGGACGAGGCGATGGCCACCTTGGGGGAAGCGATCCGCCTGCAACCCGGATATTGGGAGCCGCACTATCTTCTCGGCATCGAGCACGCCGCTCGTGGCGACATGGCCAAGGCATTGGCGGAGTTCAAGGAGGTCACGAGGCTCCGCCCGAACTACGTCTCCGGCCGGTTCAACTACGGCGTGGCGCTCGCGAAGACCGGCGCGATCGCCGAAGCGACAGCGGAGTTCCAGG
>JANNAJ010000768.1:0-3427 GCA_031384285.1 Verrucomicrobiota bacterium | reverse complement strand
CCAGCAACGCGAGGCCGGCGCAGGCCAGCTCGTCGAGCAGCTTGTGGATCTCCGCCTTCGCGCCGACGTCCACGCCGCGCGTCGGTTCGTCCACGATGAGCACGCCGCAGTCGCGCGCGACCCATTTGGCGAGGGCGATCTTCTGCTGGTTGCCGCCGCTTAGACCGGCGATGCCGGATTCCATCGAAGGCGTCTTCACCCGCAGCCGGTCGGCGTACTTCTGCGCCAGCGAGCGCTCCTCGCCGCGGCGGATGAAGCCGAAGCTCACCAGCTTCCCGAGCGTGGCGAGCGAGGTGTTCTCTCGGCAGTTCATCGAGAGCACGAGGCCGAGGCGTTTGCGGTCCTCCGGCAACAGCCCGAGACCGGCGGCGAGCGCGGCCTGCACGTCGCCGAGGGGAAGCTCCTGGCCGCGCACGAAGACGCGTCCCGTCGCGGACGGATCCAACCCGAAGACCGCCTGCGCGACCTCGCTGCGTCCGGCGCCGACGAGCCCGGCGAACCCGAGCACCTCGCCCGCGCGCAGCGTGAAGCCCACGTCGCGGAACTTGCCCGGCGACGTCAGCCCCTCGACGCGAAGCATCTCTTCGCCGAGCGGGCGGGACAGGTGCGCCGGCTGGTGCGAGAGCACCTCGCGGCCGATCATCTGGTGGATCACCCGGTCCTGGTCCGTGCCGGGGATCTTCTCGGTGGCGACATGGCGGCCGTCGCGCAGCACGGTGATGGCGTCGCACAGCCGGAAGATCTCCTCCATGCGGTGCGACACGTAGATCACCGTGATGCCGCGCGCCTTGAGGTCGGCGAGCAGCTTGAAGAGGTGCTCGCTCTCGGCGATGGACAGCGAGCTGGTCGGCTCGTCGAAGACGATCACCTGGGCGCCGGTGCCGACGGCGGCGGCGATCTGCACGATCTGTTCCTGTCCGGTGGAGAGCTGTCCGATCGGCTGCGCCACGTCGAACTCCGCGCCGATCTCCGCGAGCATGGCGCGGGCGCGCGCATGCATCGCGGCGCGGTCCACCCAGCCGGCCTTCGACGGCATGTCGCCGAGGCAGAGGTTCTCGGCGATGGAGAGGTTCGGGCAGAAGGCCAGCTCCTGGTGGACCATCGCGATGCCCAAGCGGCGGGCGTGGAGCGGGTCGGTCGGCCGGATGGACTGGCCCGCGAGGGTCAGCTCGCCGCCGTCCGCGATGTACACGCCGGCGATGATCTTCCCGAGCGTGCTCTTGCCGGCGCCGTTCTCGCCCATGAGCGCGTGGCAGCTGCCGCGCTCGACGCTGAAGCTCACGTCGTCGAGCGCCAGCACGCCGGGGAAACGCTTGGTGATGCCGGAGAAGGTCAGGAAGGACATGGGATGGTCGGCGCTAGGTCTAGCCCGGTGCCGGACAGGAGGGAAGCCGCCAAGTGAAGCCCGACCCGGAGAACGGCCCGCGAAAAGCGCGAATGAGAAGGCCCACTGGGTCTGCGCTGGAACGGTTGTCCCGGTGCGGTGGGGCTGCCAGCCCGGTGCTTCTTCCCTGTCCATTCGCGCTTCTTCGCGTGCTTCGCGGGCACCACCTCACATCTCGGTTCCAGAAATCGTCGTCCGGGTTGAACCTTTCGGTCGCCGGTGCATTCCACTTGGTGTCGATGACCGTTGAGACTGAAGACGAACCACTGCCCGTGGCCGCCGCCCGGGCAGGCGATCCCGCCGCATGGGACGCGCTCTTCCGCCGCTATCAGCTGCCGCTCTACGCCTATGCCCGCGAACTTCTCCGCGACGACCAGACCGCGCTCGACGTGGTCCAGGAGACCTTCCTCAACGCCGTCCGCCATGTCGCCTCGCTGCGCGACGAGGCCCGCTTCGGCTCGTGGCTCTTCGGCATCGCGCACCAGCGATGCCAGCAGCACGGCCGCCGCCGCGGACGCGAGGCCCGTTGGCTCGTCGTCGACCTTCCCGACGACGAACGGGACGACCTTGCCGCCGTTTCCGAGGAGCCGGACCCGCACGATTGGCTGGTGCGCCGAGAACAGGAGGCCGAGTTCTTCCAGCGCTTGGCCGGACTGCCCGAAGCGCATCGCGCGGTTTTGCTGCTTCGGTTCGTGGACGATTTCTCGTTGGAAGAGATCGCTGTCATCACCGGCGTCCCGCTCGGAACCGTGAAGTCCCGCCTGCATCACGCCAAAAACGCTTTCCGCCGACTGCTCGGACCCGCCTCGCCATGAAGACCCCTCGTGAACTCCTCCTCGCCCGCCACGCCGATGCCCGGCCGCGGCTCGACGCGCTCCGTGCCGCCGCGCTCGCGGAGCTGCCTTCTACCCGGCCCTCGGTGCCGTCGCCGTCGCCGTCCTTGACGGCGACGCTCTGGGAGCAACTGGTCGTCGCCGGTCGGCCGGCGTGGGCGGCGCTCGGCGCGGCGTGGGTGTTGATCCTCCTGTTGAACACCACGTCGCCCGCGACGATGGAACGTTCCGTCGTCGCCACGGCAAGCCCGCGGTCGCCCGAGGTGGAGGCGATGCTCACGGCGCAGCGCCAGTTGTGGGTCGAACTCACCGCACCCGCAAACCCGCCTCCGCCCCGCGCCAACGAGCCTCCCGCATCCCCGTCCGGGGCCCGGCTGCCGCTGCATCGGCGTGACCACATGACGACTTTGGCCTGAACCCGACTTCTCCTATGGATCCCATGCCTTCGGCTCCGCGTCCTTCCCGTCTTTGGCGCTGCCTGCGCTGGTTGCTCTTCGCGCCGCTGGCGTTGGCCACCTTCGTCGCTTTGTTCTACGCCGTGGAAAACTGGCGCGGCGAGCGCGCTTGGAGACAGGTCCAGCGCGAGCTCGCCGCGCAGGGCCATCCGGTGGATTTCGCTGCGCTCGTGCCGCCGCCCGTCCCCGATGACCAGAACCTGGCGATGGCCCCGCTGCTCCGCCCCGTGCTCGCCTTCTATCGCGGACCCGACGGCAACCTCATCTGGGAAGACCGCGCAGGGCAAAGCCGGCTTGACTCGGTCAGTCGCATCGCACGGTCCGCGCGGACAAAAGCGCCCGCGGAAAAAAGCTGGATCCACGCAGAGCGGATCGATCTCCCCGCGTGGCAACGCTACTATCGGGATTTGGCCAAGGAGGTCAGCCCGCCCCAGTCGCCGAAACCATTTCGTATCGATCCCGTGCTGGCCGAGCGCTATGGCTTGTCGATACCGACCAATGCCGTCACCGCCGCGACCAACACCGCGGTGGACGGCTTTCCGCAGGTGCGCCCGCTGCCGCCCGACTTGGCCGCGCGCTACGGAGTGAGAACCAACCTCACCGAGAATGAGTACCGCGCCGCGTTCACCTTCCCGGTTCCGGCTACACCCGGAACGCCGGCGGAAGACATGTTGCTCGCCCTCAGTCTCGTGGGCGTTGAGCTTGATGCCTTGGCGGTCGAGGCGGTCAGCCGGCCTCTGTCTCGATTCCCGGTG
>JANNAJ010000736.1:0-10008 GCA_031384285.1 Verrucomicrobiota bacterium | reverse complement strand
GGTGGTCGGGATTGAACCGACGACCTACGGTTTACGAAACCGTTGCTCTGCCACTGAGCTACACCGGCTTTGGTCATCCATTCTAGGCAACTAGAAATGGAAGAACGGCACAGAAAACACCAAGCCGCCACCTATTTTTCTCCAGTCCGAAGGTTTTGCCGTGCAAAAGGACCCTTCAGGACCAGAGCAATTGGTCTGATGCTCGCGCGAAGCTTTCTTCGCAAAATAGCGTGACCGTCTCCTCAGCGCCTTGAATGCGCGGACGTAGTACGCGTTCACAAAACCTTGAGGCAAGCAGTTTCGTGGTCCTCGCGGCGAGGAATTCCAGAGACATTGGAAATGGCGCCAGCCAACCCGCGCGCCTTCGGACACCGGTTTGGAGCAACCCGGCAGGATTCCGCTGAAGTCATCCCGCGAACGAGCAAGGTCGGCATCGGAGACACCCGGGCTCCAGGGCTCCGGATCCGGGCAGAGACGAATGGGCCGACCCAGTTCAGATATCTTCCAGGCGCCCGGTCGAGTCGCCGAACTGCTTCAGGTCTTCGAGACCCATCCTATCGGCCAAGCTGAGGAAGAGGTTCGTCGTCGGCTTGGATCCATGCTTCACGAATCGGCCCGGTTTCAAGGTCCCGCCGCCTCCCCCGGCCAGCACGATGGGCAGGTCGGAATGCGTGTGGCGGTTGGCGTCGGCATTGCCGCCACCGTAGACGATCATGGAGTTGTCCAGCAACGAACGGCCGTCGACGTCCTTGGTGGCGCTCAGCTTCCCGAGGAACTTCGCGAACTGCTCGGCATACCAGCGGTCGATGGACGCGACCTTCTTGATCTTCTCCTCGTTGTTGAAGTGGTGCGAGAGGTCGTGGTGGCCCTCGGGGACGCCGATGTCAGCGAAGGAACGGTTGCTGCCGTCGTGCGCGAGCAGCATCGACGCGACGCGAGTGGAATCGGTCTGGAACGCGAGGACCATCAGGTCGTACATCAACTGGAGATGCTGGCCGTGGTCGGTGGGGATGCCGGACGGCGTGTCGTCGGTCGGGTCCTTGGCGGGACCGAAGCGCTCTGCTCTCGCGATGCGCGTCTCGATCTCGCGGATGCCGGTCAGGTACTGGTCGAGCTTGTCCTTGTCGCGGGCGTCCATCCGCGAGGCCATGTCTCGCGCGTCCTCGAGCACGAAGTCGAGCACCGACCGCTGCTCCATCTGGCGGCGGCGGAGCTGGTCGGCGCGCTGTCCATGGGGTCCGCTGCCGAAGAGCCGCTCGAAGGCCATGCGCGGGTTCGGTTCGGCCGCGACCGGCGTGGTCGGGGAACTCCATGAAAGATTGTGCTGATAGGCGCAGGCGTAGCCGGAATCGCATGCGCCGGAGTAGCGTCCTGTGTCGCCGGTCAGCTCCAACGAGGCGAAGCGCGTCAGGTGGCCGACCTCGCGGGCGATCGCCTGGTCGATGGAGATGCCCGCGCGGATATCGGTGGCGCTTTTCTTGAGGCGCACCCCGGTGAGGAACACGCCGTTGCCGCGCGCATGGTCGCCACCGCCGTCGCTGCCGGGTTCCGCGGCCCGGTGGTCGAGACCGCCGAGCACCTGCAACGCCTGACGATGGGCCGCCAGCGGTCCGAGCGTCGGGCTCAGCTCGAACGATGTACCTTCCTCCTTCGGCCACCAAGCCGACGGGATCGCGCCGTTGGGGAAGAACACGAAGGCTGTCCGCAACGGTGCGCCGGTCGCGGTCACGGCCAGCTTGCCGGCGGACGCGGCGCCGGCCCCGAGCAAAGGCAGCGGCGCGAGCGATGCGAAGGCGGGCAGAGCGATGGAGGCGCCGATGCCGCGCAGGAACCGGCGGCGGCTGAGGCTGGCGTGGCGTTCGGCGGCGAGGTGGCGGTGGATGTTCATGGCGTGGTGCGGGCGTCGGCACGTTGGCGGAGCGGAGCGGGGACATTCTGCGCCGGGTCCTTGGACCGGGTCTTCTGGAAAGGCGCGGAGGCGATGATGCCCGAGAACAGGGCCGACGGACGGCCGTCCGCCTTCACCAACCGGTCGACGATCTGGTCGACGGTCTCGACATCGTGCGGCTCGAGTCCGCGGCCGAGCGCGTAGGTCAGCATCTTCTCGGTCAATGTCCGGTAGAACTGCACCGCATGCTTCTCGGCGAGGACGCGTTTGAGTCCGCGCACATCGGCGAAGCTCTCGCCGGTGAGCAGCTTGCCCGTGGCGTCGATGGCGATCTTGCGCTCGGAATCGCGCCACATGCCCATCGCGTTGAAGTTCTCGAGCGCGAGGCCGAGCGGGTCCATGCGGTCGTGGCAGCCGCTGCACAACGGCTTCTCGCGGTGCAGCGCGAGCGTCTCGCGCAACGAGAGCGTCCGGTCCTTCGATCCTTTCGCGGCGTCCTCCAGGGCCGGGATGTCCGGCGGCGGCGGCGGCGGCGGCGTGCCGAGGATGTTGTCGAGCACGAAGAGCCCGCGCTTCACCGGCGACGTGCGCGTGGGGTTCGAGGTGACCGCGAGCACCGTGCCCTGGGTGAGGATGCCGCCGCGCGGGCTGCCCGACGGCAAGGTCACGAGCCGCATCTCGTCGCCGAGGACGCCAAGGTTCGTCAGCCCATAGTGCTTCGCGAGGCGTTCATTGAGGAACGTGTAGTCGCCATCGAGCAACTCGCGGAGGCTGCGGTCCTTCTGGACCACGTGGGCGAAGGTCTTCTCGGTCTCCTGGCGCATCGCGCGACGCAGATCGCCGTTGAGCTCGGCGGCCAGCGGTTGGGCGGCGCGCTGCTGGAACACGAGCCGCATCGCGTCCATCTCCTTGCGCTCTTCCGGCGTGAGCTTGGCGTCCGGCTTGTCGCGCAGCTCCCGGAACCGGGCGCGCCGCGTCTCGAACTCCACATCGGGCGCCGCTTCGCGCGCCAGCACCTGCCGCGAGTCGATCACCACCGACTCGATGTCGCGGGCCTGGAGCCATTGCCCGACGAAGCTGCGGATGAATCCGTCGAACTTCGCGTCCGCCATCATCCGCCGGACCTGGGCGTCGAGAGCTTGGCGGACGCCCTTCGCGTCGGCGAGCCGCGAGAGCTCGGCATCCGGCATGGTGGACCAGAGGAAGTACGAGAGCCGCGACGCCAACGCGTGCTCATCGACAGGGAGATGCCCGCCGACGGAGACCCCGGCCTCGGCGGCCTCCTCGCGGAACAGGAACCGGGGCGACGCGAGCACCGCTGTCATCGCCTGCCCGATCCCGGCCTCGAAGGCCTTGCCCGGCTGCTGCCAGGTCGCTTCCGCCAACGCGACGAGTCGGTCGAGCGTCCGCGCGTCGACCGGACGCCGATAGGCCTTGCGGACGAAGGGCGCCAGGATCTCTCGGGCGTATGCGCGGCGGCCTTCCACGTCGGTCGGCGTCGCGCGGGGGAAGAATCGGGCGTGGTCCTTCGGACGGACCCAATGCCGTTCGTCCATCGGGCCGCGCACCGTGACGGAATCGACGCGAATCGTGAGCGAGCGGACGTGTTTCGCGTCGGGCGTCAGCGGTTGGATCTCGAACGTCAGCCGGTGATCGCCGGCGGCCCAGTCGACCTCGTGCTCGAAGCGCAGCGGACGGTTGTTCTCGCGCGTGAGATCCCGGCGGAGCAGCTCCTTGCCGTCGGCGCTGAAGACCAGCCTGCACTTGTTGTAGTCGAACTGGTTGTCGACGAAGCGCTCGTTCGCCGAAAGATCGAGCACGAGCTGGTGGCGTCCACCCTCCTTGGCGTGGAAGACGTAGGTCGCCGTCGCCGGCTCGTAGTACGAGAGCGTCAGGTTCCCCGCGGGACGGACCGGGCCGCCCCCCTTTGCATCGGCGGACGCCGGTTCTTTCACGAAGGCGTTGCCGGGGACGACCTGCTCGGCCGGGAGCGCCGGCACCGAAGGGACGGCCCTGGACACGATGGTGGTCGCGGCCGCGAGATACTTCTCCAGCAGCATCGGCGGCAGCGTGAGCACGTCGCCGATGTTGTCGAAACCATGCCCGGCGTCGTCCGGCGGGAACTCGGCCTGCGTGTCGAACTCGACGCCGAGCAGGTCGCGGACGGTGTTGCGGTACTCGGTCCGGTTGAGTCGACGGACGGTGACCCGGCCCGGATCTGGATCCGCCGGATCAAGGCCGAGCGCGCCGCGCTTGATCCAGTGCTCGAGACGCAGGAGCTCGTCCGCGCTCGGCTGCGGCTTCTTCGCCGGGGGCATGATGCCGGCGCGGGTGTTCTTGAGCACGGACAGCCAGAGATCGGCACGGCCGATCAGCTCGGCATCGGACTTCGCCTGATCGAAGGCGACCTTGCCTTTGTCCATGCCGTCGCCGTGGCAGTCGTAGCAATAGCGCGACAACAGCGGCTGGATCTCTTTGTGGAAATCGTCCACGGCACGCGGATCGGAGGCCGCGAGCCGGACCGCGAGCAACGCGGCCGATGCCACGATGCCGGCGTTCTGCCACTTCTGCGGATGGGACATGCTCGTCATCGATAGGGGAACGGACAGAGCAATCTATAGGTCCCAACGCGGCGGCGGCAACGCCGCAGATGAGTCGACCGGGAACTCCGGAAGGCAGGTCGAAGGATTTCTTGGAACGAAGGAAATCATCGGCTCTCGGACACGGATCTTCGTGTGTCAGCAGACCGACGGACGGGATCGCGAGAGTCTCGTGGGATCCGAGACGCTGCCGGACACTGTCGTACCCATCGGCAAACCAGAGACATCGACGCCCGCTCATTCGGCTACGATCGCAGCGATGCGGCAAGGCCTCGGGCGACCGCTGAGGAAACTCGTTGCTCCGGGCGAGGTGGCTATCTAGTTTCCGCCCGCGTTTCAGCTGCTGTGCGCGGGTAGCTCAATTGGATAGAGCGTCGGTCTCCGAAGCCGAAGGTTGTGGGTTCGATTCCCGCCCCGCGCACCATCTATGGGTCGGCCCCGGTCATTTCGGCCAGGGTCTTTCTGTTTCCGGCAGCTCGGAGACGAACCTGAAAGGCGAGCCCCCACCGTGCCCATCTTCTCCTCGGTACCGTGATGCCGCCATGGCATCCTGCGGGCGTGCAGCAATCTCCAGCCCCCTCAACGGACCCGGTCGTCGTCGCCACCCGCCTTTGGCTCGAGAAGGCCGTCATCGGTCTCGGCCTCTGCCCTTTCGCCAAAGCGGTGCACGTCCGCGGCCAGGTCCGCTACGTCGTCAGCGATGCACGGACCCAAGACGCGCTGCTCGACGACCTTCGCGCCGAGTTGCGCGCCTTGCACGTCGCCGATCCGACACAGGTGGACACCACGCTGCTCATCCATCCGCACGTGCTCCAGGACTTCGCCGACTACAACGCCTTCCTCGACCTCGCGGACGATGCGTTGGCGGACGCCGGGCTGGTCGGGGAGATCCAGGTCGCCAGCTTTCATCCACGCTACCAGTTCGCCGGTACCGGGCCCGACGATATCGGCAACTTCACCAACCGGTCCCCCTACCCCACCTTGCATCTGCTGCGCGAGGCCAGCATCAGCCGCGCGGTGAGGTCCGGTCCCGATGCCGCCTCGATCTACGAAGCCAACATCGCAACCTTGGAGAAGCTCGGCCACGAAGGCTGGACGAAGCTCGGCGTGACGCCTCCGCGGTGAACGCCGGCCCGCGCCCGCGGACGCGATCTTCTCCTCGGTCCGGCGCCGCCCCCTGTGGCAACCTCGCGCCGTGCAGACGCTCTATCTCGACCTCTTCAGCGGCATCAGCGGCGACATGTTCATCGGCGCGTTGCTCGACCTCGGCATCGACGCCAAGACCTTGGACCGCGAGCTGAAGAAGCTGGCGCTCGACGGCTACCATCTGCATGTCGCTCGGGGACAGAAATCCGGCATCGAGGGCGTGAAGTTCGACGTGCATCTCGAGGCCGAGTGCGACGGCCACTCGCACGACCACGGGCACGCTCATCCGCATCTCCACGGCGACCACGGGCATGCACACGGGCACTCGCACGCTGAGAACCGCGATTTCGCACAGATCCAGCATCTCATCGGCGCGAGCACGCTCTCGCCGTGGGTGAAGGAGAAATCCATCGCCGTCTTCCGCCGCGTCGCGGTCGCCGAAGGCAAGATCCACGGGATGCCCCCGGAGAAGGTCCATTTCCATGAGGTCGGCGCGGTGGATTCCATCGTCGACATCGTCGGCACCTGCATCGGTCTGGAGTTGCTCGGCAAACCGCGCGTGCTGGCCGGGCCGGTGACCGAGGGCACGGGCTTCGTGAAGTGCGCGCACGGCCGGATGCCCCTGCCCGCTCCGGCCACCTTGGAGATCTTCGCCGCGCGCGGCGTCGCCATCGCGCAATGCGACGAGCCCGGCGAGCTGGTCACACCGACCGGGGCGGCCTTGGTGGCGGAGTTCGCCGAGACCTTCGCGCCGATGAGCGGCCTGGTCGCGCGCAAGGTCGGCTACGGCCTGGGGACACGCGACAACCGGACGCGTCCCAACGTGCTCCGCGCCGTGCTCGCCGACGCGGCCGGCACCGACGCCGACGGACACGACTGGGAAACCGACATCATCGCGGTGCTGGAGACCAACCTGGACGACGTGAGCGGCGAGGTGCTCGGGCATTTCATCGGGACCACGCTCGCGGCCGGCGCGCTCGATGTCTTCCACACGCCGGTCCAGATGAAGAAGAACCGTCCCGGCGTGCTGCTCACGGTGCTGTGCCGGGCGGAGGACGCCGACAAGTTCACCGTGCGGCTGCTGCGGCACACGAGCGCGTTCGGCGTGCGCCGGACGCTCGCGGAGCGCCGCAAGCTGCGCAGGGGATTCGTCACGGTGAAGACCGAGTTCGGCGACATCCCGGTGAAGCTCGGCATGCTCGACGGCGAGACGGTGCAGGCCGCGCCGGAGTTCGAGGTCTGCCGCGCGAAGGCGGTGCAGGCCGGCGTGCCGTTGAAGGAGGTCCACGATGCGGCCCTGATCGCCCGGCTCGCGGTCGGAAAGAAGTGAGGCCGGTCGACGGGCCTGTCTGGCCGGAGACGACGTGAGGAGGTGCCGATCTCCGTGACGGATCGCGAGAGCGATCCGTCACATCGTGTCCTGCGAAGGGCGTTTCTTCCAGATCCTACTTCGGCTCGGTTCGGGGCGCTTCCGCGGCGACCGCGTCAGCGTCCTTCGGGCCTTTGGTCGGAGACGACCATTCCTCGGTCCCCGCCCGCAGCGCCTCGGCGCGTCCGCGCGGGATCTTCTGGCAATGCTGCAGGATGAAGCCGTGAAGGAAATCCCGCACCGCCCGCGCGTCCGCCGCCGTGGGCTGGAGCTCCGCCAGTTCCGGCCATGCGGCATCGGTGAGTTGTCCCAGCAGATCGCGGGAACCCGGCCGCAGCCCCGAGGCTCCCGCATCCGGCGCCAAGCCGGATGCCGCGAGGATCTTCAGCTCGAAGGCGAACACGCTGCGCGGACGCGGCGGCTGCGACGGCAGGTGCGCGAGGAATCCTTCGAGCACGTCGTGGATCTCCGGCAGCGGTGTCTCCGTCTCGGTCACCTGCTCGATGAAGGCCACCGCATAGGCCGCCTGCACGAGCAGGCCGTGGTCGGCCCGGAGCCCGGAGTGCGTCTTGCGCACCACGACCTCGCGGAGCGCGTGCAGTTCCGAGCGACGGCTGCGGACGAAGCTGAAATCCGCGCCGAAACACAGGTCCAGTTTGCCCGCGAACGGCGACTTGGGCTGCCGCGCGCCTTTGGCCACCGTCGCGATGCGCCCGAGGTCCGGCGTGAGCCAATGCACGATCAAGCTCGTGTCCGTGAGCGGACGCACGCGCATCACCAGGCCGGAGGAGCGTTCGACGGTCATCTCAACGCTTCGCGTCCGGGTCCAGCGTGGGCTGATAATACGCCTCCGCTATCTTCCTTGGGACGCCCCCTTTCACCAACAACTCGATCTGGTCCCTCGCGAACGCCGACCAGCGGTCGAAGCTTATCGTCAGCATGGGGCCGCCCAGCAGGCAGACCTCCCGAAGATACGGCTGCTTGCGGACGCCCCGGAAATGGTCGCCGCCTCGGACCGCATAGCGGTCGAACAAGATGGCGACCCCCTGATCACTATCCTCCGTCAGCCCTTGCACGTAGATACGGGTGCACAGCTCTTCTGGAACATCGGTGTGGTTGGTCGCTGCGGCTCGGAGCCAACTCGCGTCGTCATCCACTCCGACCAGATGCCGCCCATCATCGTAGCCCTCCGAGACCAACAAGGCCAAAGCGTCACCAAACCCGTTCGTGTGCACCGGGAATCGGCCCTCGTGATCATGCGCGTAGCTGCTCAAAACAGAGCCGCTCACCTTGATGCAATGCTGATGGGTCCGGCCCATGTTCCATCTCCAATACGCGAGGCAGACCGGTACCGCAAAAAACAGTATGACCGGAACGATCCACCGGAGGTGCTTGAGCCCCTTCATGGCCTCCGTCCTTCCGATGAACGGTACCACCCTTCGTTGACCGCCCGTTTCACCAACCGGTTCTCGTGGCGCTTCATCACGCGGCGCTTGGCCGGCTCCAAGTCATCATAGCCGCAGAGATGCAGCAGGCCGTGGATCACGTAGCGGACGAGCTCTTCGTCCCAGGTCGTGCCGAACTCGGCGGCCTGTTCCACCGCATCGGCGACCGAGATGAACAGCTCGCCGTGCAGGCGTTCCGCCGTGCTGCCGTGGTCGAAGGTGATGACGTCGGTCGATCCTTCGTGCCGCAGGAAATCCCAGTTCACCTTCGCCATCTCCCGCGCGGACACCAGGTGGATGCCGACTTCCGCGTCGAGGCCGAGATGGTCCAGCACCGCGACAGCCAGCGCCCGGAGCGCTTTGGTGTCCACGCGACGGGTGCGCTGGCGGTTGGTGACGGCGAGGTCCATGGGGTTGTGATCCGTGAAGAGTAATCAGTGATCAGTGATGAGTGATCAGTAATCGGTGGTCGGTATCGGCTATCGCAGCGGTGACGAACGGCGGAATCGGACACTGAAAACTTCTCAGCAACAGCGGTTGATGCCTTCGAAGCGATGCTCGGCGGCGGCGACGTAGGCGCGCTCCCGGGCGGCCGCGTCCAGCGGCGTGCGGACCTCCGGGATATCGATCAACACCCGCGGCATCGCCGGGACGGCGCAGACGCAGGCGGCCGCTTGGGCGCGATCGACAGCGCTCTCTCCGGACCATTCCTTGAGCAGCGCGAAGGCCAGCGCGCTGACGCCGAGCGCGGCGCCGGCCCGGTCCGCCCGCAACGCGTGGTCGGGCAACCACACGGTATCCGTCTCGCGCAGCACCGCGAGCTTGTGACCCAGCAGCAACAGCAGCCATTCCCGAGCGGACACGACCACCATCGCGGCGGCGAAGGCGAGGAAGAGTCCGGTGATGGCGAGATCGAAACGGTTGCTGAATCGCGCCAGCCGGTTCGCCTTGGCCGCGGCCTCCGCCTTCTTCAGGACAACGGCGTCACCGCCCGCCTTCGCCGCGACCAAGGCGGCCTCGACCGCGGGCCGTTTCTCCTCCGCCACGGCCAGCGCCGCCCGGAACCCGATGCGGGGCGACTCGTGGAACATCTTCTGCCACCCCGCCGTGCCGGTGACCGTCAGCAGCCAGGCCAAGGGGATCAACGAGACGAGCGCGAGCTTCGCCGACCTCGGACCTCGGGCCTCGGACGTCGCCCCCCGTCGCAACCCGGTCTTCAGCAGGATCGTCGTCGCGAGGCACAGCGCGATGGCGGCGAGCAGCTGGTTGGCGATGCCGAAGATGGGCCACAGCGCCTTGGTGCCGCCGTCGGGGTTCCGCACCGCGCTGATGAGCACGAAGCCCCAGCCCGCCACGATCAACACCGTGGCGACGATGCTGGCGAAGACCGATTTCGTGTTCCCGAGCGGTTTCCAGACGTGGCCGAGGAAGTCCTGGAGCAGATATCGTCCGACGCGTGTACCGGCATCGAGCGTCGTCAGGATGAACAACGCCTCGAACATGATGGCGAAGTGGTACCAGAGGTCGAGCCAGCGGCCGTGGGTGAGCTTGGAGAAGATG
>JANNAJ010000349.1:0-1717 GCA_031384285.1 Verrucomicrobiota bacterium | reverse complement strand
CCCGACTCCACGCGACGGGCCACGATGCGGAGGATCCGGTCCCCGTCGATCCGGAGCGTGGACGTGCCCCGCCAAGGCCCGCCGCGCGACACCTGCAGGACGGGCCCCGGAGCGTCGCCGCGGACCTTGCGGCTGGCCGGGATCCGCACACGCACCGCGCCGGAATCGAGGACGATGGTATCGCCATCGCGATGCTCCTTCACCTGCGCCGCATGGCGGACCGGCGTGGTGGCCGCCAAAAGGAAGAACTCCCGGCGCCCACCGCTCGGCAGATCGGAAAAGAACTTCAGCGTCGCCCGATGGCTGCCATCCGCCGCCCGCGTGTCGCCGGAGAACTGGAACGGCACCGCTTCACCGGTCTCCGCGTTGCGCAGATCCCATCGGCTTGGATCGATCGCCTCATCGGACTCGATCGGATATCGGAGCAACGTGCGCGGCCACCAGTAGAACGGATGCTCCAGCACGTCCTCCAACACGAAGCACGACCGCCTGGAACAATCGAGCCTGACGGCGCCGGGCTTCGCAGGAAGAGACCCGGACGCCAGCAGCGCCGGCGTCGACAACGTGCCCGCGAGGGCGGCGAGACTGATGCAGAATTCCCGGCGGTCCATGCGGTTTCTCTGAAGTGTGGAACGAGATCTGGAAGCCCCGCACGGATACGGTTCCTCGGCGCGGCCCCGGCTGAGTGCTTGAGGAAACAAGCCCGGTCAATCCCGCCGTGAGACACGGACCGGCACCAATGTGAATGCGGTGCGATCACGAACCGTGTTTGTCGCCACCCTACAGAGCTGATCCATTGTGGGCTGCAAAGGGTCTTCGCGCGCCTAGCCACCACCCGTCCACCACCGACTATGCCGCACCGATGGCCGCCGAGCACCGGCGACGGTTGATTTCCAACGTGACCTACGCCACGCGAACCTCCGCTCCCCTTCGTGGATACGCCGTGTCCTCCCCGCCCTACCCTGCCGCAGACCTTGACGTGCCGGGGTCGGCTGTCAGGTTCCACGCGTTCCGTGAAGGGGGCGCACCGGTTTCGACTCGGGTGTCTTTCCTGCGACGGCATGCCGAGGATGGTCTGTTGGCCTCGTAAATCGTCAGACCAAAAAAGTAACTGCTAACGAAGAGTTGGCTCTCGCGGCCTAATCGGCTCGACGTCCGTCCCCGGACACCTGCTAGGGGGAACGGGCGCTATCAGCAGGAGTGGTCGGCGGCGGAGTTCGCGCGTCGTCGGCCGAGAAACTTCATGCGAGCTAGGCGAAGCTGTTCCATGTCGGCCGGTCACAGCTCCGCAGAAAATCCAGGCTGGCTAAGCATGTAGTGCGTTGCAGGTCGGCCGTCCAAGGACGCGGGTTCAACTCCCGCCGCCTCCACCACGGGGACTTTCCGCCCCGAGGACCCACCAGGTCCTCGGGGTTGCCCTTTTCCGGCCCGGCCGCTCCTCCGCTTCGCAGCCCCTTCTTGCCGGCACCCGCCCAAAGAAGATCGTCACCTCCTCTGTCCGCCTCGCCGCATACCATTTCGCCAGGAAGTCATGGAACAACCCACCGGCCAACGCGAGGTCGGGGCTGGCACTCACGGGGTGACGACTCTTTGGCTCATCGCCGTCTTGTTCCACGAGATGTCGGAGCCCTCATCGGCGGTGCTGGCGGATGTGTGCCAATCGCTTGCCAGTGGCATCCCCGACCCCGAGCGGCTGACCGTGTCCGACAACTCGTCC
>JANNAJ010000721.1:0-9595 GCA_031384285.1 Verrucomicrobiota bacterium | reverse complement strand
CACCGGGCGGGACGAAAGCAGATGGAAAACCGTCGCGACACGGGGCAGGGAAGCCTTTCTGGGATCGGCCGGAAGCCGGAGGGCAATCCGGCCCGCAGGATAGCCCGCCGGATCTTCCGACAGATTCCGACAGTCCAAGTGCGTTTTGGTGCGTGTTTACGACTGTTAGCACAAAACTGGAATAGTGCGATTATCGCCCCTATTCATGCGGCTTTCATGCACGTTTAGTGCGTCGTCGCGAAGTGCCCGTTATGGATTCGTAAACCGTAGGTCGTCGGTTCAATCCCGACCACCGGCTCCAGTCTTTGATTCCCTGTGGGTCAAGGACTTGGAGCCGAATCCTTCCGGCCGTCGTCGCCCCGTCAATTCGGACTGTGTGACCGGTTCGTGGTTCCTCGTGTACCGGTATCGGATCCGTTCCACTCGGTCCGACGGTCCGGACGGCTCCACGGCCGCGTGGGCGAACCGCACCGTGTTTACAGGGCCGACCGGGAGGTCACTTGGCATCGATCGCGTCGTTGGTTTCCTTCGCCCGCTGCCCGCTCGCATCCCCGCCCGCTTCGGCTTTCGCCACCACCGCGGCCTCCGGTTCGTCCCAGACCTTGATCGGCTCGTAGAACGTGTCCCGTTGCACCGGCGTGCGGCCGGCCTCGCGGATGGCTTTCACCAACTCCTTCTCGGTCTGGAGCTGCGGCGACTTTGCTCCGGCCATGTGGAAGATCCGCTCCTCGACGATGGTGCCGTGGATGTCGTCCGCCCCGTAGCTGAGCGCGACCTGGGCCATCTTCAGCCCCATGCCGATCCAGTACGCGGTGATGTGCCCGAAGTTGTCGAGGTAGAGCCGGGCGACAGCGAGCGTGCGCAACTGGTCGAAGCCCGTCGGCGGTTGCTCGACCGGGATGCCGTTGTTGTCCGGCTGGTACGGCAAAGGGATGAAACCGGTGAACCCGCCCGTCTCGTCCTGCAAGGCGCGCAGCTGCCGCATGTGGTCGACGCGGTCCGCGACGGTCTCGACGTGCCCGTAGAGCATCGTGCAGGTGCTGCGTCCGCCGAGCTGGTGCCAGGTCCGATGGACGTCCAGATACTCCGCCGCGCTCTCCTTGCCCTTGGCGATCGCGCTACGGACCTCCTTGCGGAAGATCTCAGCGCCGCCGCCGGTGAGCGACGCGAGCCCGGCCGCTTTCAGTTCCACCAGCGTGTCGCGGACGGATTTCTTGGCGAGCCAGGCGAGATGCAGCACCTCGATCGCGGTGAAGCACTTCAGCTGCAGCCGCGGGTCGAGCGCCTTCAGCTCGCGCAGGAAATCCGTGTAGTAGCTGAACGGAAGCGACGGATGGAGCCCGCCCACGATGTGCAGCTCCGTGATGCCGAGCGCCAACGCCTCGCGGGCCTTCTCGACGATCTGCGCGGAGGAGAGCTGGAAGCCGTCCGCGTCGCGCTTCTTCTTGGAGAAGGCGCAGAACTGGCAGCTCAGGATGCAATAGTTCGAGTAGTTGATGTAGCGGTTGACGATGTAGCTGGCGCGGCGGCCGTTGCGGCGCTGGTTGGCGAGGTCCGCGAGCGCGCCGAGGGCGTTGAGGTCCTTGGTGGCGAAGAGCCTTTCGGCGTCGGCCTCGGTCAAGCGCTCGCCGGCCTCGACCTTGGCGGCGATGTCGGCGAGCCCGCTCTGTCTCACGATGAACTGCACGGCGAGACCTTAGCCTCGGACCGGCCCAGATGCACAGGAATGGAGCGCGGCCCCTACGCGGTCGCCTTCGGCGCAGGATGGCGCGCGAGGGTCGCCACGCCGACGGCGGTCAGCAATCCGTTGAGCAGCAGCAGCTCGAAGCCGAACCGATAGCCGCCCAACCACTCCACCGAGTTCCGGCTCAGCATCCAGCAGAGCAGGGGAGACACGACGCAGATCCACGGCAGCACCGGTCCGCCGGCGCGCACCTTGGTCGCGAGGCCCAACGCGAACAGCCCCAGCAGCGGTCCGTAGGTGTAGCCGGCGAGGTCCAGCACGAGCTTGATCACCGCGCCGTTGTTCCGCGCCTTGAACGCCAGGATCGCGCCGAGCAGCAGCACGGCGAAGCCGAGATGGATGAGTCGCCGGCGCCTCGTCTGCGTCGCCTCGTCGAGATCGGTCCGCGTGCCGAACCCGAGGAAATCGATGCAGAAGCTGGTGGTGAGCGTGGTGAGCACCGAATCGGCGCTGTTGAAGGTCGCCGCCGTCAACCCGATGACGAAGACGAGCGCGGCGAACGGCCCGAGGTGCTGCAGCGCGAGCAGGGGGAAGAGCTGGTCGGTCTGCGCCGGGACGGCGATGCCCTTCGCCGCCGCGTAGCGGAAGAGCAGGGCGCCGAGCGCGAGGAAGGCGGCGTTGACCAGCACCATCACGATCGTGAACGCGTAGAGGTTCTTCTTGCCGTCCCGGAGCGAGCGGCAGCTCAGGTTCTTCTGCATCGCGTTCTGGTCGAGCCCAGTCATCACCACGGCGATGGCGGCGCCGGAGAGGAACTGCTTCCAGAAATACTCGGGCGCCCGCCAATCGGCGAAGAAGAAGGTCTGGTTCAGCGGGCTGGTCCTCACCGTTTCCCAGAGACCGCCGATGCCGCCGTCCATGCCGGAGCCGATCGCGGCGATGGAGAGCAGCACGCCGAGCACGAGGAAGGCGCTCTGGAAGCTATCGGTCCACACGAGCGTCTTGATGCCGCCCTTCAAGGTGTAGACCAAGATGAGCCCGATGATGACGGCGACGGTGAGCGCGAAGGGGATTCCGAGGCGTTCGAAGACGAAGGTCTGGAAGACGTTCGCCGCGAGATAGAGGCGGGCCGCCGCGCCGAGGAGCCGCGAGAGGAGGAAGAACGCCGAACCCGTCCGCTGCGCCGAGACCCCGAAGCGCTGGCCGAGGTAGCTGTAGATGCTGGTGAGACCGAGCCGGTAATAGAGCGGCAACAGCACCTCGGCGATGACGACGTAGCCGAGCACGTAGCCTAGAACGACCTGGAGGTAGGAGAACTTCGCCGTGCCGACCTGGCCCGGCACCGAGATGTAGGTGACGCCCGAGAGAGAATCACCGATCAAGCCGAAGGCGACGACGTACCAGGGCGAATCGCGGTTGCCGAGGAAGTAGCCGGCCGGGTCCGCGCGGCGTCCGGTGACCCAGGCGATGCCGAGCAAGAGCGCGAAGTACAGCGCGACGCAACCGAGGATGAGGAACGGGCTCACGTGGCGGAGAATCCACCGATCGCGCGGACGTGGCGAACGCGGAGTGGGATCCGGGTGTGACGAGAATGCCTCTCTCCCCAAAGGAGCGGGAAAGCCGCCGGATGTCGCCGGCACATCGGCTGCACGTCCGGCCCGTTCCGGGCAAGATCCTCGCGGAGTCGGTCCCCGGAGGTCCGCCAATTCAGGTCGCCCCCCTTGGAACCCAGGAACGCGGTCGTTCAGGCCGCGGCGAACAGGGCGGAATCCGGCAGCGGCGGCAGCCCCTTCGGCAGCGCGGCGCAGACCTCGTCCAGCACCGCCGAGCATTCGCGCTCGGGCAACCGGCGGGTATGGACCACGGCATCGACGAAACCGCCGAGCGTCTGCACGGCGTAGTTCACGAGGCCTTGGCGCAGCGGCAGGTTGAAGACGGCGAGCACCACTCCGTAGGCGAGCGGATGCCAGCCGTGGGCTTCACCGGACTCGATGGCGGCGAGGTATCGCTGGACGACGCGTTGGTCCTTGAACGGACGGAGCTTCCCGAGTTGCCGCTGTCCGACGCGGAAGCTGGACTCGGAGAACTCCTGGCGCCGCGCTTGGACCGACCACTCGCGGTCCAACGCGATGAGTTCCCGCGCTTGGCCGGCGCTGGCCGATGCATGGGCCCGCACGATCACCGGCCATTCCTCCGCGACGAAGATGTCCTGCCGGTAGGCGGTCAGGAACGCACGAAGTGCCGGCACGGTGTCGATGCGGGAGGACGTGAGCGGCAACGGGGCCGTGGTCTCGCCATCAGGGCGGCCGACCTGCGCGACCAACGACCGCACATCGCCGAGAAATCCGGCGGCGTCGGGATCGGATCGGATGGCGGGCGTCATCTGCGAGAAGGCTAGCGAAGGTCGGCCGACGGGCGAGCGGGATTTCCGTGGAGCCCGATTTCGCAGCCTTTCGCCCAGTGGTGTGGGCAAAAACGGACACCTTGCGGCGATGTCGCCGATCGGTGGGCCGGGTGCGAAGGGAATCGTCGTGAAAACGATGTTGGCATCACCGATGCGTACCTCTGGATCCGTGGAAAGAGCACCGACATACGCCAAACGCATGGGAGTGCTACCCTCCGTCCCGGCTATCATGGTTGGGACAACTAGCCTGCCTTCCACCCCGAACGCGTCCGACGAACAGGCCGGCCGCGAGTCCTCACGAACCCTGGCCCGGCGGTCTTTCCCACAGGCCGCCGGGTTTTCTCCCCTTTCCCGCCAGCCCAAACACTGACGGAAAAACCAAACTGAACCTGAGCGGGGCGGTGCCGGAAGGTGCCGCCCCGACTTTTTTGCCGTGCCTCAGAGGAACGCGGTGGCAAGAAGGACGGAGCCGACCGCTCCACAGACGATGCCGGCGAACCAGAACAGCTTCTTGTGCGTCAGCACCGCGATCGCGGAGATGCCGATGGCGACCTGGAACAACGTCACGCTCCGCGCCAGCTTCATATGGAGGTGCATGTGGTGCTCCGATTCCTTGGACTCTTTGTCGGCCTCGGTGCGGATCTCCTCCTGCTCGTGTTTGTACTCGGCTATCTTCTCGCGGTCCTTCTCGGAACTACTTTTGCCGAGCGCCTCGAGCAGGTCGAGCTTCGATCGGAGGATGTTCTCCTTCACGCTCTTCGACTGGTAGTAGCTCCAGTGGTTGGAGGCCTTCATCTGCTCCAGCATCCCTTCGTTGGCATAATGGCCGGCCAAGAGCGACGCGATCGCGGCCAGCACGGCGAGCAACGCGGTGGTCAACGCGACACCTAAGGTCCAGCCGCCTTTGCCGTGGCTGTGGTGGTGGACGTCTTCGGTGACCTGTTCGAGTGGGACTTCAGGAGCTTCCATATCGGGGCCGCTGGATGGCGTGCCCCCGGACAAAACGCAAGTGCCGGGCTGTGGCCGCGCGGGTTTCAACTCCATGGAACGCCGTCGCCGGTTTCTTTTCGCTGGCCCTGTCTTCGGCCGTCCCTAGCGTCTGGCAGCCCCGTGCCTTGGATCGCTCCATCGAAGACAAGGTCGTCACCGGTAGGCTCGGGCCGTCCTCCCACACCATGAGATCGCGCTTCATCATCCCCGCTCTGCTTTGCGTTTTTTGGACGCAGCTCCTAGCCGCCGAAGCGCCGCGCGCCCGGCTCCAGGTCATCAACGGCAGCACGCAACCGGTGGACGTCTTCTGGCTCAAGTCCGACACGGAGCGCGTGCCCAACGGGACTGTCGCGCCGGGCGAGGACACGGACATCACCACCACGATCGGCCACTGGTTCGCGCTCGTCGGGCGGTCCGACAGATCCGAGTCCATCGTGGCCAGCGCGGTTCGCGTGCAGGCCTTCCGCTTTGGCGGCGTGCCGTCGTTCTACACCCGGCGCATCACGGCGAATGGGTTCCCCATCGTCGCGTCGGCCAAGGTGGATCCCTACGCGCTCAAGGAGGCCGCGTATATCGTGGACCTGATGCTGGCGAAGCGGCCCGACGTGCGCGAGGCGATGATCCAGAGCGGGTCGCGCCTCTGCATCCTCGGCTGGAACGAGTTCACCACAGACCAACCGGAATTCGCACGCCTTGCCAAGGGGCGGCAGCCCGACTTTCCCGCGTTGTCCGGTCGTGAATTCTGGGACGCCCGCGCCCGGGGCCTCGGCGGCAGCGAGACCGATCCGTTCTGCTCTTGCGGCGAGGAGAACCTGCTCTGCTATCCCGGCGATCCGTATCCGACGGAGAACATCCTGATCCACGAGTTCGCGCACAACATCCACCTGCGCGGCATGAACAATGTGGATGCGACATTCGATCCGCGGCTCCAAGCTACCTACCAGGCAGCGATGAAGGCCGGCTTGTGGAAGGGCAAGTATGCAGGCGTCAACCATCACGAGTACTTCGCCGAAGGGGTCCAGTCGTGGTTCGACAACAACCGTGAGAACGACCACGACCACAACCATGTCAACACGCGCGTGGAGTTGATCGAGTACGACCCCGGCCTTGCCGCGATCTGCCGCGAGGTCTTCGGGGACACGGTGCTCCGATACACCAAGCCGCAGACCCGCCTGACGGGCCATCTCGAAGGCTACGACCCGACCAGGGCGCCCAAGTTCTCGTGGCCCGAACGGCTGGTGAAGGCGAAGGACGAGATCCGGCGCCAGGCCGCGGCCCGCGACGCCGCAGCGAACGCCGCACCCGATAAGGCAAAGTAGCCGTCGGGCGGCGAGATCCGCATCACCGGTCACCGACCGCGACGGCACACGGATCTACTTCAGGTCGAGCAATCCCGCCTCGCGCCATTGCCGCGCCACCTCGGCGGTCCGGACGGGAAAGTAATCCTTCAACAAGCGGTCCACCTCGGGACGCCAATGGGTTTCTCGGGTGTGGATCTCGTAGGGTCCGGTCCGGAACGGCGCCACCTCGCGGCGGTAGGCTCCCCAGCGGGCCGCCTCGGCGGCGATGGCCGGTCCCAGGCCGTCCGCCAGTTTCCGGTAGCGCGCCGCTGCGGCTGCCGGAGACAGGGGCCCGCCTTCGCCCAGCACGATCTTGGCCCGCGCCGCGAACGCTTGGACAAACGGGGCGTATCCGCGCAGGCGTTGAAAAAGGCGCATCGGACTTTCGTCGTCATCGGTGCCGAGACGGTTGTCGGTCACCGTCTCCAACGTCCGTTCGCCGTCCCATTCGAAGAACCGCCAGGGTCCCGATGGAGTCCGGCGCCTTCCGGCATACCAGTTGGATCCCCGGTCCCAGTCCGCGTTGGCGCCATAAAGATTCAATAGGACGAAATCGATGAACGCCGGCAGATCGAGCAACGCCCCGATGCGTCCGTAGTCTGCCTCGGAGCGGATACCGGTGTTCGCGACCGCGAAGAGCTGCTTCCAAGCGGCATCGTCGCCTTCGATGATCTTGTCGGCATTGCGTGCGTCGTAGTCGGAAGCCGTCCCTCCGAAGTGGCTCGCAGCGAAATGGGCGTCCGGTCGCTCGGTCGCCTGATAGATGCCCCAGTAAACTCCGTTGAGGTACAGGTGGACGAACCGGCCGCGCGACGCGGGATGCCCCAACGCCGCGTAGGAATCCCGCATCCAAGCGTCGCGCAGGTACTCCGCTCGCCGGCGTTCCTCGGTGGCGGGATGCAGCCAGCTGTTGTTGTTCCCTCCCCGGAGGATCAGCGTCGCGAACTCGTCCGCACCGGTTCCAAACAGCGGATAACGGAACCGCGCGGTCCCATACCGTTTCCGGAACACCAGCCGGAACGAATGCTTCGGAGATTCCTCAGGACGCCGGCTCCAACCGCCCTGCATCCGGAGGCCGCAGCCGATCTGGACCGGTTCGCCGCCGGGGACCTGCAGGATCTCTAGCGAGGCCGCGCGTTCCCAGCCATCGCCGGTTGCCTGGGGATTGGAATAGATCCCCCGCGATCCGGACCAAAGGTCCTCGGGGGGTAGCACGAGGGAGATCGATGGCAACGACCCGAGCGCCGCCCGGATCTCGGCGGTGGTCGCACCGGGGACCGCCTCCTGCGGTGCCATGCGGTAGTAGGCCGGCACGGGATGTCCTTCGCGGACGCCCCAAGACTGCGGCATACCCGTTCCGTCCTGGTGAACGGTCGAGGATGGGACCAGATAAGATCCGGTCACCACCGGTGAGACCGTTCCCTCGAAAACGGTGACGGCACGGATGACGGTCGTGCGGGAGATCGTTACCGGGCCCGACGCAAGTTCACCGTGGGTCGCGGTGGGAATCGATCCGTCGCGCGTGAACCGGACCACCGCACCCGTCCGATCGGAGCGCATCCGCAGATCGAACCCGGCTTCGAAGACACCTCGGGCGGGGAGAAGTTCGGGCGGCCGGAGATCGGCCGCGTGCAGGGCGATTCCAACGACGGAAAGGCCGAAGGCCCAAACGATATGTGCTAGGATCCAGGGTCTCACGGGCAACGGTTCAGGCCTGTCTCGCCCCAAAGGGCTGCACGACCGTGGACCGGCATGGGGCAAGTGTGAAGGGCAGTCTGAAAGCACGGCGGGTAGCGGTCCCCAAGTGCGGCGTTTTTTGGCATGGATGAGTTCTTGGGAGGATGACAAAGGCAAGGACGGGGAGCAGGCCGGCGAGCAGGGTGCCGACCGCGCTGGCTACTTCCCCAGTGCGGCCCGCCCCACGAGGTCCACGGGATGCCCCGTTGTCCTTTGGTCCATACGAAATCCGTTGCCGCGCAGGACGCGTCTCCGCTACGAAACATCGCCATGCCACTGCTAAGATCTTCGCGCGCCACCGCGTTCGTCCTGTGCCTGCTTGCCGGCGTCCCGTCCCTGCGGGCCGCGGATCCTGTGCCGCCCGCGAAATGGCGCTGGGAGCAGATGGACAACGGACCGTTCTTCGCCAGCAATCTGCAGGGCAAGCACGCCGCGCTGAAGACCTTCACACTGAAGCTGGCCACGCCGTCCGACCCCGAGGCGGCGGCGGTCAGCTTCGACACCATGACGCTGCGCTGGAACGCCGCTTGGACCGGCGGTTTCCTGCATCTGCCCAAAGGCCGCGACGGTCTCGAAGGACTGCCCGAGCCGTGGGGCGATGTGCAGTTCTCGTCGCCGGTCGGGCCCGGTTGGGCCAAGAACGGCGACTTCACCGATCCGCGCAAGGGCACGGAGCTGAACGCTCCGCTCCCGCATGACTGGGCGCAATGGAGCGGCGTGTATCTGAGCGGCGACAAGACTGTGCTGAGCTACACGGTCGGCGGAGTCGGCGTGTACGAGCAGGCGACTTTCCAAGAGGTCGGAGGCCACGGCGTCTTCGGGCGCACGATCCAGTTCGAGAAGAGCACCGGGCCGCAGGCGTTGCTGGCCTTCCGGTCGCCGGACGGCGTTTCGACCATCGCCGGGACGCTCCTCACCGTGCGCGACCCGGCCACGAAGCGCTTCGTCGCGGCGCGTGTCGATGGCGCTCCGGACGCCTCCTGGGACTTCACCCCCGACGGGCGCGCGATCCTTCGTTTGGCGAAGACGAAGGCGCAACGTCCGTTTCGCCTCGCTCTCTGGAGCGGCGATGCGAGCAAAGGTGCCGGCACAGGTGACCAACTAGCCATCGCCGCGCCTATCACCGACCTCCGCAAGTTCACCAAGGGCGGCCCGGCCCGCTGGGGCGCACCGCAGGTCACGCAAGGCAAGCTTGCCACCAGCGGCGGCGACGGACCGTACGTGACCGACACGATCACCCCGCCCGAGGACAACCCCTACAAGTCGTGGCTCCGCTTCAGCGGCATGGATTTCTTCAAGGACGCCGGCAAGGCGGCGCTCTGTTCGGTGAGCGGCGACGTCTGGATGGTGTCCGGCCTCGACGCGTCTCTCGGCACGCTGACCTGGAAGCGTTTCGCTACCGGCCTCTTCCAGCCGCTCGGCCTGCGCATCGTGGACGAC
>JANNAJ010000655.1:0-2770 GCA_031384285.1 Verrucomicrobiota bacterium | reverse complement strand
AGGCGCTCGGTTTCCTGCCCGGCGACCTGCACCAGAAGCTCGACCCGTACCTGCGCCCGCTGCAGGACGCGCTCCACGACATGATGCCGCCCGACGAGATCGAGCGGAACATGGAGCGCGGCGTGATCGAGATCGCCCCGCTCGCCTACATGCGCGGCCGCACGCTGAACATGTCCTTCATCATCCTCGACGAGGCGCAGAACACCACGCCGGAGCAGATGCTGATGTTCCTCACCCGCCTCGGCTTCGGATCGAAGGTCGTCGTCACCGGCGATCCCACGCAGATCGACCTGCCGGCGAGCAAGCGCTCCGGCCTGGTCGAGGCCCAGCGCGCCCTCGTGGACATCGAAGGCATCGCGTTGGTCCAGTTCGGCAAGCGCGACGTCGTCCGCCATCCGCTCGTGCAACGGATCGTCGGCGCCTACGAACGCCATCGCGGCACGCAACAGCCGACCTGATCACGCCCCGGTCATGCGCATCGGACTCTACGGCGGATCGTTCGACCCGGTGCACCTCGGCCACCTGCTGGTCGCGCAGGCAGCGTTGGAAGAGATGGCGCTAGACCGGATCATCTTCCTCCCGGCGGCGCGTTCCCCGTTCAAGCCGGATACCGCCACCGCGCCGGGCGACGTCCGGATGCGCATGCTCCGGATGGCTCTCGCCGGCGGGACGCGCTTCGACGTGGACGACCTGGAACTTCGCCGCGGCGGCGTGAGCTACACGGTGGACACCGTGCGCGAGATCGCCGCGCGGCATCCGGGCGCGGAGCTCTGCTGGTTGATCGGCACCGACCACGTGCCCACGCTGCCGCAATGGCGCGAGGCCGAGACTTTGGCCGGGCTCGTCGAGTTCGTGGTGATCCCGCGTCCCGGCGAACCCGTCGCGGGATTGCCGGCTCCTTTCCGGTTGCGTCATCTGCGCGGATGGCCGTTGCGGGTCTCGTCCTCGGAGATCCGCCAACGGGTCGCCGCAGGGCGCCCGGTACGGCATCTGTTGCCCGCCGGCGTCGCCGAAGTGGTCGCGGACGAGCGCCTCTACCTCCCGTAGCCGGACGACGGCCGGTCAGCTCCGGCTCCCGCCGGGCAAGCGCTGTTTCAATCGGTCGAGCAGCACCGCGCCGAGGATCACCAGCCCGAGCACGACCTTCTGGGTGTAGCTCTCGACGCCGGTGAGGTTCATGCCGTTGTTAATCACGGCGATCACCAACGCGCCGATCAAGGTGCCGATCACGTTGCCTTGTCCGCCGTTCAGGCTCGCGCCACCGACGACCACCGCGGCGATGGCGTAGAGCTCGTAGCTCGCGCCGTAGGTCGGCGCACCGCTCTTGAGCTGGGACGCCATCACGATCCCGCCGAGTCCGGCCAGCGCAGCGCTCACCGTGTAGGCGAAGATCTTCACCCGACCCACCGGCACGCCGGAGAGCCGCGCCGCCTGCTCGTTGCCACCGACCGCGTAGAGATGGCGCCCGAGGACCGTCCGCGTCAGCAGCACGTGCGACGCCGCGAACACCATCGCCATCAACGCGACCGCGTGCGGCAGGCCGAAGATCCCGGTGCCGCGTCCCAGCCAGGTCGAGGCATCCGGCAACTCGTAGATCGAGCGTCCTTCCGCGAGCAGGAAGGCCAGACCGCTGGCCACCTGCATCACCGCCAGCGTGGCGATGAACGGCGGCAGACGGAACCGCACGACCACGCCGCCCGAAGCTGCGCCGATCAGCGCGGCGAGCGCGATGCCGGCGAAGGCGCACGCGACCAGCGCCCCCGGCCCGGCCGCCGCGCCGCCGAACCGGTCGCGCACCAGGCGCGTCGCCACCACCGCCGCCAGCGCCACCAGACTGCCGACGCTCAGGTCGATCCCGCCCGTGAGGATCACGAAGGTGAGCCCGGCCGAAAGGATGGCGACGACCACGATCTGGTTGGCCACGTTGAGCAGGTTCTGCCGCGTGAGGAACACCGGCCAACGCGATGCCCGGGGCGAGACCATCACCGGAGCTCCGAGCGCCGGGAACTTCCCGGCGAGGTCGGTGAAGACGGTCCAGCCCGCGCACTCCGCCGTCGTGGCGATGGCGCCGAGACGGGTCCCGGCCGCGTCCAAGCGCCGCAACTCTTCGCGGACGTCGCGCGGTTCGCCGACGACCTTGCCGGCCACCTTGCCGCCCGCGGAGGTCAGCGCCCGGTCCAAGGCCTCGGCGAACTGCCGGTCCTCGTCCGTGTCCCGTGCGACGACGAGGACCGGCGAGGCGTTACTTGACGACAGCAGACCGTCGGCGAGGGCTTCCGCGGCCTCGGCCCCGGAAGGGCGGCTGTCGCGCAGGGTCACCACCGAGAAGAAGGCGCACAGCAGCACCAGCACGCCGGCCATGCCGTAGTGCCGCAGCGCATCGGTCCAGCCGCTCCGGTCCATCAGGTTTGGAAATCGCACAGGAATGATCTGCCGGCCGTGCGCTGTGTCGGGCCGCGCCGGCAGCGACAGGACCGATGCCCGTTGTCGGCACGGAGGGATCCCCGGGCCGGTGGGAGAAGGGCGCGGGACGAATCAGGCCGGATGCCGGAGTTTGCGCAAGCCCGGCATTCCGAGGCGTCGCGATCCGGTGCTACGGAAGGGCAGGGGGGCGGATGCGCCCGTGACCTCGGCTCGCTTCGGTGTGCTGCCGATGCCGCCGACGCGGTGAGAAATCACGGACGGGCAGCAGCCCGTCCCTACCATCGTGGATAGGGTCCGCGCTGCCGCGCGGCCCCATATGTCCTGCGGGTCCTGCTCATGCGACTTC
>JANNAJ010000621.1:0-2121 GCA_031384285.1 Verrucomicrobiota bacterium | reverse complement strand
CCTGGACTCTCGGGCAAACTTAAGCACATCACCGGACTCGCGGCGGGCGGCGGCAAGGTCTATGTGGCGGAAGCCTACGACGAGCGCGTGATTGTTCTCGATGCGGCCACCCTTGCTGAAATAGCGAGCTTCCGTTCGCCGCGCGCCGGTCGGATCGTGCTCGATGGCAAGGGCGGTCTTTGGGTCGGGCAACGTCCCGGCACCGCGCCCGAAACACCGCAGATTCCAGCGTCGGATGGCAAGCCCGGCGTGGACGGCACTTCGCTCGAATCGCGGCCCGACGGCAAACCGCCGGACCGCGAGCATCCGGGGAAGATCCATTACTTCACCCTGGACGGGAAGCCGGTGCCGGAACGCACCATCACGCTCGACAGCGTCGTGGAGCCGGGCCACATGGCCATTCATCCGTTGAGCGGCCAGCTCTATGTCTGCGACGCCGGGCCGAATCAATGCGTGTGGATCTTCGATGCCTTGGGAAAGCCCGCCGGTCGCTTCGGCGAACTCGGCGGAGTGTATAAGAACAAGATCGCGGGCCGCGTGGACGCCGCGCATCTCTACTTCCCGCGCGCCATCACCTTCGACGACGCGGGCTGTCTCTACCTCGCGATGGCCCCGCGCATGGGCTGGACGGGCGGCGCGTTGCTCCGCAAATACGATCTGACCGGGAAGAAGATTGTGTGGGAGCGCCAGGGTCTGGAGTTTCAGGAAGCCGCCGATGGCGATCCCGGCACCGACGGCGTGGATGTCTTCACGCAGACGCATCGTTACACGATGGACTTCAGCAAAGGCCCGGGGCAGGAAGCGGTGTATATCGCGCTGACCTTTGATCCGTTCACCTATCCGGCGGACAAGCGCAACACCAGCAACGGCGGCGCCGTCAACGCGACCGTCGTGCGGCGCATCGGTGGCAAGCGCATCCTTTTCCTGCACGACTGGCCGCGCAATGGTTGGAATCTCTATCGCTTCAAGGAAGGCAGCGAGATCGCCATTCCGTGCGGGAAGGTGGCGAACGACGGCTTGTGGACTGACAAGAATGGTGACGGCAAAAGTGATCCGACCGAGGTGAGTACCAAGCTCGCGTTCGGCCAATGCTGGACGGTGGATGCCAACGGCGACATCTGGAGCAGCGGCGGCAAAGCGATTCGCTGTTGGCGCAATCAGGGACCGAATGAACACGGCGTGCCGATCTTCACGCAGGAGCCGACGGAGACTTACGCCGTGCCCGCGCCATTTACCGAAGCGAGTCATGTGATCTACGATGCCGCACTCGACCGGCTGTTCGTCGGCGGGTTCAGCGCCGAGCATCCCCGGGACCGCACCTACCACGGCGGCAGCGTCGGCGCGATGTTGAGCGGTTTCGCCGACGTGCGCGCCAGCAAGGGATTGAGCAAGCGGATTTGGCAGCGCGACCTTCCCTACGAAGCTGGCACCGTCGGACTGGGTGGCGAGGTGAACAATTTCTTCTGCGCCAGTTACGCGGGCGACGCGCAGGGCGGCTACCTGTTCATCGGTGGTCTGAGCGAGCGCGGCGTGAAGAAGATTTCCATCTGGGCGCTCGACCCGAAGACCGGCGAGATGGCGCAACGGTTTCTGCCCGGTCCCGAAGTCGCCGGCTACTGCGGCTGGTTCGACTTCAACAACGCCATCAACGCGATGAAGCGTCAGGACGGCGAATACATCCTCTTCGCCGAAGACGACGGCGCGCAGAAGGTGAACATGTTCCGTTGGAAGCCGGAGGCACGGCGATGATGAATGTCACGTCAACCACATCGCCATTCCCCCCTCTGTGTCCTCCAGAACTCTGCGCTGAAAAAGCGGGGTGGGGATTCAGCACGGAGATTGGGAGGACACAGAGGAGAGGCTCTTGCCTTCGTCACTGGATTGGTTTTGCTGTGGTCGGTCTCACCGCGAGTTCCGTCCTCGCCGCTGAACCAGTGCTGCCACGTGCGCTTGATGCGATTCGGAAACTCCCGGTTACGACTGGCTGGCTGGGCAATTCCCTGCTGCGCGGCGGGCAGGCCGACTGGAAGGACAAGAGCCAGACGTTTCTCCAACTCTACACCAGCGACCTGGCTGTGACAGGCGATGGGCGCATCTACTGCTCCACCACCTGGGAAGAGG
>JANNAJ010000569.1:0-3833 GCA_031384285.1 Verrucomicrobiota bacterium | reverse complement strand
GGATCCTCATGGGAGGCCCTCCGGCCAACCGCGCACCGCGGACGCGGCGTGGGCACGCTCGATGGCGTCGCACGGCCGGTCCCACCGGAACTCCGCCCGCGCGTATCCCAGGCAACGATCCCTCGACGGCAACGTGAGCCGTCCCGAGAGGACGTCCCGCAACGCCGTCGCCAGCGACGCCACGTCGCCCGGCTCGAAGAGCAGGCCGTCTCCGAGCGGCTGCACCAGCTCAGGGTTCGCGCCGGCCCGCGACGCGAGGACCGGTGTGCCGCACGCCAGCGATTCCGCGGTCGCCAATCCGAAGCCTTCCAGGTCGAGCGACGGCATGATCACGCAATCCGCCGCGCCGTAGAGCCGGGGCAGCTCCTCCTCCGCGACGAAGCCGAGCAGCTCCGCGCGCCCGCGCAGCCCGGCGGCGTCGATGCGGCGTTGCAGTTCGTCGCGCTGCGCGCCTTTGCCGGCGATCCACAACCGCGCCCGCGGCGACGCCGCCGCGACCTGCCCGAAGGCGTCCACGAGCTGCCCGAGCCCCATGCGAGGATCCAGACGCCGCACCGCCAGGAAGAGGAGGTCGTCTTCTCCCAAGCCTCGCTCGCGCCGGATCGCGGCCCGGTCGGCCGGCGGATGGAAGCGGCTGAAATCCGCGCCGCCACCGATGACCTCGGTCACAGGGTCCAGGCCCGGATGCCACTCGGCCAGCTTCGACCGGGAGTACCCGCTCGCGACGAAGACCTTCCGCGCGGTCGCCACCGAACGTCGCTCGATCCGCGTCATCGCCGCGCAGACCAGCCCGTCCAGCATCCGCCTCGGCCAGGGGCGCGCGACCGCCTGCCGGGCGAACCGGTGCTCCAGGCCCCACGGCCCTTGCAGCACCATCACGAACGGCAGCCGGCGCAAGGCGGGCGAAAGATACGCCTGGTGCGTGAACAGCAGCGTCGGCTCGGCGGACGTCGAGAGAAGTCCCCGCACGACGCCGCGGGCGGCGCGGTTCGCGGCGCGGAAGTTCGAGAGGAATCCGCCGCCTACCTTCGGCACGCGGTGCAGTGCGACCCCGCGCCGGGTCTCCTTCTGCGGGAAACGGTTGCCCGGGTTCGGGTACACCGCGTGGACCTCGTGGCCTCGCGCCGCCAACAGCTCCGCCACCTCGGTCGCGTAACGGTACCCGCCGCCATCGATGTCCGGCGTGTAGCCAAGGGTGAGGAAGATGAAGCGCATCGCGGGCGGAGCAGTGCTAGCAGGCGGTCCCGGCTTGCGGCAACACGGCTCCGACCATGCACGCGAAGTCGGCGTGCACGCGCTCCAACGTGAAGCGCTGCTCGACCGTCCGCCGCCCGGCCACGGCCAACGACGCGCGGAGCGCCGGGGCATCCATCAGCGCCGTCAGCCGGCGGAGATAATCACCGACGTTGCCCGGCGCGGCGAGCAGCCCGTCGACGCCGTCGGTCAGGATCTCCGGCACGCCGCCGGCACGCGCACCGATCACGGGCACGCCCACCGCCATGGCCTCGATGACCACGCGGCCGAACGGTTCCGGCTTGGTCGAGCAGTGGAGAAGCACGTCGAGCTGCGACAACGTCGCCGCGATGTCCGCCTGGAAAGCGACGAAATGGACGCGCCCCTCGAGTCCGTGGTGGCGCACGGCATCGTGGAGCGACGCCTCGAACGGCCCGTCCTCGTTGAACGCGCGACCGATGACGGCGAACCGGCCGGGCCGGCCCTGGCGCGCCCATTCGGCGGCGATGCGGATGAACAGGTCCTGCCCTTTCCACGGCGTCACCCGGCCGACGAGCCCGAACAACGGCTCTCCCGGGCCCAGCCGGAGCTGGTCGCGCAGCAGCGTCGAGCTCGACCGGCGGTAGCGGTCGAGCGGGATGCCGTTGTGGACGGTCGTGGTCCGTTCCGCCGGGATGCCTTCCGCGAGCAGGGCAGCCCGGCCGAAACCGGAGACGGGCGCCAGCCGGGTCGCGAGCTGCTTGGCCTTCGCCGCGAACATCCGCCGCACCGGCCACGAGAAGAAATCGGCGGACACGATGTCGTTGACCCACCAGATGCTCGGCCGGCCCGCGGCCACGGCCCCGGCGACGAAGTGGTCCTTGTTGGTGCACGACAACAGGACATCGGGCCGCACGGCGGCCGCGATCTCCCGGAGACGGCCGGTCGCGTTCTGGAGTTCCCGCCAGCCGCGGATCTTGGCCATCGGGCTGAAGCCGCGCCCGACCACGCGCAGCTCGTTCAACGCCGGCGCGAAACCGTACGGATGGCGCGGCACGCCGAGCTTCGCGAGCGCCGCTTCCAACGGGCTGCCGGGCGCGCAGGCGACATGGACGTCCCATCCCTCCCGTGCCGCCGGCAGGGCGAGGAGCTCCAGCAGGTTGACCTCGGCCCCGCCCAGCACCTTGCTGACGTGGTCCACGAATAGGATGCGAGGGCGTTCCCGGCTCATCGGCGGAAGGACGGTAGCGAAGGCCGGCGGCAAAAGGCAAAAGGCGTCGCGAAAACTCGCGAAGATCCAGGACCCGCGACGGCGCGGGCTTTTGTGTCCGGCGGTTTGCCCTTAGGATACGGCCGTGGCAGGCAAGTTCTACGCCGAGGGCGAGTCGCGGGCGGCGAGGGTCGAGGACCTGTTCGCCGCGGTCGCGCCGCGCTACGACCTCATCAACGACCTCCAGAGCTTCGGCCTGCACCGGGTATGGAAGCGGCGCCTCGTCCGGCTCGCCTCCGTCCGACCCGGTGAACATGCGCTCGATGTCTGCTGCGGCACCGGCGACGTGACCTTCGCGCTCGCCCGGAAGGACGCCGAAGCCACCGGCTTCGATTTCAGCGCCCCGATGCTCGATGTCGCCCGACGTCGTGCCGCGGCGCTCCTAGGTTCCTTCCGTTCCGCCCCGCGCTTCGTCCAGGGCGACGCGTTGAGCCTGCCGTTCGCGGACGCGAGCTTCGACGTCGTGACCATCAGCTACGGGTTGAGGAACCTGGCGGACATCGATCGCGGCCTGCGAGAGCTGACGCGCGTGCTCCGCCCGGGCGGACGCCTGCTGGTGCTCGATTTCGGCAAACCCGAGCTCATCGCGTGGCGACGGCTCTACTTCGCCTATCTGCGCTGGTGCGTGCCGGTGTTCGGCCGCCTCTTCTGCGGCGACGCGGACACCCACGGCTACATCCTCGATTCGTTGCAGAAGTATCCCGCCCAACGCGGCGTGGACGCGAAGCTGCGCGGGCTCGGCTACGAAGAGACCGCGGTGTCCGATCTGTTGGGAGGTGTGATGGGCATCAACCACGGCCGCCGGCCGGCGTCGCGTTAGCGCCCGAGAGGATCCAGGCGACCGCACCGGGCAGGTCGTCCACGACCACGGCACCGACGAGCTTCGCGGCATCCTTCCGCTCGGTCTCCGCGCCGTAGCCGGTCCGGACGAGCAGGCTCGCGGCGCAGCCGGCGTTGCGGCCGGTGTCCACGTCGATGAGTTTGTCGCCGACCATGAAGCTGCGAGAGAGGTCGACGCCGAACTCGTCGCGCGCGTCCAAGAGCGAACGGGGCGACGGTTTGCGGTTGGGGCTCGGCTGCTCGGGCGCCTCGGGCGAAAAATAGATCTTCTCGAAGGCCACGCCGTCGGCCGCCAGCAGCGCGACCATGCGGGCGTTGACCGCGTGCATGTCGGCCTCGGTGTAGTAGCCGCGACCGATGCCCGATTGGTTGGTGACCACGAAGAGCAGGAAACCTGCGTCCATCAGGCGGCGCAATGCCGGGCCGACGCCGGGGTAGAACTCCAGCTTCGCGGGATCGCTCAGATAATGGCGGTCGACGTTGATGGTCCCGTCGCGGTCGAGGAAGACGG
>JANNAJ010000568.1:0-2555 GCA_031384285.1 Verrucomicrobiota bacterium | reverse complement strand
ATCTCGTCGGTCGGACGGAGGTGCGGGATGTTGGCCCAGCGGTTCCGGGCGACCTCGCCGCTGCTCGGTGCCTTGAGGTCCATGATGCGGCGGATCCTCGGGTCCAGCACCGAGATGTCATGCGCGCCGCTGGTCTCGACCAGCACGGTGAAGCCGTCGTCGCAGAGCCGGCGCATGAGATCCGCCGCGTTCGGCTGGAGCAGCGGTTCGCCGCCGGTGAACTCGACCAAGGGCAGACGCGGAACCGGGAACGGGGAACCGGGGGCGGAGGGAGCGGCGTACGGTGCGGCAAGGCGGATGATCTCGGCCTGCACCTCCGCGACCGGGCGCTTCTTGCCTTCGGGGAAGGCGTACGCGGTGTCGCAGTAGGAGCAGCGGAGATTGCAGGCGGTGAGCCGGACGAAGAAGCAAGGGAGCCCGGCGAAGGTGCTCTCACCTTGCAGGCTCAGGTAGATCTCGTTGACGACCAAGGACGCGGACACGCGACCAGACTACGGCCGGGCCGGCACCGGGCTCAAACCCGTTCGCCGTTCGTCTTGGGCTCCCACCGGTCCCGGGCAGGGAGCGGAGTTCTGGCAGATCTGGCGGTCGGCAGGGGCCCCGGCGGTCGCTCCGAAGGCCGGGACGGCGGACTCGGCCTTGGGTTTCGGCCGGTCGTGGTTCCGCTCGCGATCTTTCCAGCGTTGTCGTTCCAGCTCGTCGAATTTCACCTGTTGCTCGGGCGTGAGGATGGCCCGGATGCGTTGGCTGCCCGCCTTCATGCGTTCGCCCATCTTGGCCATCTGCTGGCGGCGGTCGGCGTCGAACTCCTCCATGTTCTGCCGGACGATGGGGTCGAGCTGCTGTTGCTGGGCCGGGGTGAGGTCGAGCTTCGACGTGAGGTCGTTGCAGATGTGGGCGCGCATCGCCTCGCGGTCGAAGGGGCGGACGATCGGCTTGCGGCCGTAGCCGTAGCCGACGGCGCCGCCCGCGAGCGCTCCGATGAGGAAGGTGGCGGCGACGTAGGCGACGGCGGCGAGCTTGGTGGTGGGCGCCTTCATCGGAGCATGGCGACGTTCATCTCGGCATTGGAAAGGGCGAACTCGTCGGTCGCCTCGCTCTGCACGCCTCGCCAGCTCAGGCCGACGGCGACGATGGCGACGGCACAGGCGCAGGCGAACCCGTAGCGGAAGAAGCGGAGCAAGCCGGCGATCTCGCCGGAGCCTTCCGCGCGGCTGGTGCGCCACGCGGCGAGCACGCGGGCCTCTACGGCGAAGGGAAGCGCCGGGGAAGCGGAGGCGGCGGGCACGGGCGCGGCGGCGGCGTTGCGGAGCAGGCGTCCGAACCGGCGGTCGAGGTCATTCATGGCTTGGTCTCCTTCAAAAGTTGTGCGAGGTGCTGCTTCATCTTCTGCCGCGCCCGGAAGGCCCGCACCTTCACCAGCGGCCCGCTCCAACCGGTCACCGTCCGGACCTCCTCGACGCTGCGGCCTTCGAGGTGGAGGAGCGTGATGACGAGCCGGTCGGCCGGGTTCAGCTTTGCCAGCATCTTCTCCACGAGTTCGCGGGAGGCAAGGCTCTGTTCCGCGGGCAGCTCGCCGGTGTCGGCCGCGAGGTTCTGGATGACGGCCTCCTCGTCCTCGCTCAGGTCGGCGTGGCGGAGCTCGGGTCGGATCTTCTCGTGCGCGAGCTGGTTGAGGCAGGTGTTCACGGCGATGCGCGAGACCCAGTGGGCCAGCGGCACCGCGCCGCCGAACTGGTCGAGCTTCGTGAACACTTTGACGAACACAGCTTGCACTAGGTCTTCCTCGCTGGTCCTACGGGGCAGATGCGACCGGACGATCTTCAGCACGAGCGGGGTCAGATGGGCGAGCAGCTCCCGGGCGGCGTCCTCATCGCCCGCGCGCACGCGCGCCACGCAGGCCACCACGTCCAACCCCATTTCTTCCGAGCTTGTGATGGCCACATCTTCTGGAGGGGGTGACCGAACGCAAGGCGGTTGGTTACGCGGGAGATCCGCGGTCTGCCGCGCGGGTCCCGGTGGCGCCGCCTGTGTTTGGACTTTGCCCGTGGACGCCGGCCCCGTAGAACGTCGCGCGATGTCCAAATCGAAGAGCGGTGCGTTCGACCTCAAGTCGTGGGTCGACGGAAGGTCCAAGGCGGTCGATGCCGCGCTCGACAAGTTCTTGCCGAAGGCGACGGCCAAGCCGGCGACGATCCACAAGGCGATGCGCTACTCGATCTTCGCCGGCGGAAAGCGCATGCGCCCTGCGCTCGTCCTCGCGGCGGCCGAGGCCTGCGGCGGCACCGATGCCGCGGCGATGCCCCTGGCCTGCGCCGTCGAGTGCATCCACACCTACTCGCTCATCCACGACGACCTGCCGGCGATGGACGACGACGATCTCCGTCGAGGCAAGCCGACGAACCACGTGGTCTTCGGCGAGGGCATCGCGGTGCTCGCGGGCGACGCCCTGCTCACGCAGGCCTTCGAGGTGGCGGCCCGGGCCCAAGGATGGCCCCGCTACTCCCATCGCGACCTGGTGCTCGAGCTCGCGAAGGCGTCCGGATCGCTCCAGC
>JANNAJ010000557.1:0-8796 GCA_031384285.1 Verrucomicrobiota bacterium | reverse complement strand
CGCGCCAACTGCCCGATGGCACATGGCAGCGCATCTATTGTCTGGCGGACGGCTCGGTGCAGACCCAGAGCAATGCGACGGGCGATTTCACGGACCACGACCGTCAAGGCACGGGCACCGCGGCGAACGCGCCGAAGAAGCGGTAGGCGGACGATGCGATCAGAGCGCGGGCGCCTTTGTCCGCGTGGGTGCGCACGCAAAGCCAAAGTGCGGATGAGGCCATCCGCGCTCCACCCGCGGGGCCACAGTGGAACGCGCCAGCGTCTTGGACTGCGGTGGCGCAGCGGAGCGGAGCTACCGCTTTCGGGCGCACCAGAGCAGACGAAGCACGGACGCGGCCCGGACGCACCTCCGGCGGACGAAAAGCGGTGGCAAGCCACGCGCAGTCCAAGACCCTGCGGACCTCGCACGGTGTGTGGAAGCACCAGCGTCCTGGACGGCGGAGGCAGAGTGCAACGGCGACACCGCTTCCGGCCCTCCGGACGGCCGCGAAGAACCGCACGCACATCCGGCTCCGAATGCGGCGCGGCAAACCGGGACAACAGCCACGCCGGGCAGCACGTGCTCCGGGCCGGCTCGGCCGAAACGATGCAGATTGATCCGGGTGGCACGGCCAACTTGGCCGTTCTCGGCGGCAACTTGCCGCCGAGTTTCGGCACCGGAAGCGTGCCTACCCAAGGGTGCATTCCCGGCGCACCCAGAGCGGCGGGCGAGTCGCCCGCCGCAACAGGCCGGTGGCCTGTTCCACCCAGAACTCTACCGCGTCGTCCCGGCTCACACCTTCGTGCGGAAGTAGGCGATGGTGCTCTCCAGCCCTTCGGCCAGCGGCACCTGCGGTTCCCACTTCAGCAGCTTCTTGGCAAGGGTGATGTCGGGACGGCGTTGCTTGGGGTCGTCCTGTGGCAACGGCTTATGGACGATCTTCGACTTCGAGCCGGTCGCCTTGATGATCTCCTCGGCGAACTGGAGCATGCTCATCTCGTGCGGGTTGCCGATGTTGGTCGGTAGATGGGCGTCCGGCCCATCGAGCATCATCAGGCGGTAGATGCCTTCGATGAGGTCCGAGTAGTAGCAGAAGCTCCGCGTCTGCTTGCCGTCGCCGAAGATGGTGATCGGCTTGCCGGCCAGCGCCTGGCTGATGAAGGCGGGCACGACCCGGCCGTCGTTGATCCGCATCCGCGGGCCGTAGGTGTTGAAGATGCGGACGATGCGGGTGGGGATGCCGTGCTGGCGATGGTAGGCCATCACCAGCGCCTCGGCGAAGCGCTTCGACTCGTCGTAGCAGCCGCGCGGGCCGATGGTGTTGACGTTGCCCCAGTAGCTCTCGGGCTGAGGATGGACGAGCGGGTCGCCGTAGATCTCAGACGTCGAGGTGATGAGGAAACGCGCGCCTTTGGCCTTGGCGAGGCCGAGCGCCTTGTGCGTGCCGAGCGAACCGACCTTCAGCGTCTGGATCGGCAGTTCGAGGTAATCGATCGGGCTGGCGGGCGAGGCGAAATGCCAGACGTAGTCGACCTTCCCGGCGAGATAGAGGAACTCGGTGACGTCCTGCTTGATGAACTTGAAATCCGGGTTTCCGGCGAGATGGGCGATGTTGTCGGTCGATCCGGTTACCAGGTTGTCGATCGCGATGACGGAATGGCCGCGGGCGAGCAGCAGGTCGGCGAGGTGCGAACCGAGGAATCCCGCGCCGCCGGTGACGACGGAGACCGGGCGGTCGGAAGAGGCGGCGGTGGGTTTCAGGCGTTTCGTCTTCATGCGGATACGGTGGGGGGAGGATCCGCGGGACGATGGCCGTCCGGGAGGATCCGCCCGAGGTCGGGAACGTGGCACGGGCGCCGGCCTCCGTCGATGGCCAGGATCACTTCGCTCCGGCGCCGGCGAAGACGGCCGGGACCGTGCGCAGGAGGATCTTGATGTCGAGCCAGAGGGACCAGTTGTCGATGTACTCGAGATCGAGCCGGACCCATTCCTTGAAGTCGCTGACGTTGTTGCGGCCGCTGACCTGCCAGAGGCAGGTGAGACCGGGCTTCACGCTGAGGCGGCGGCGATGGGCGGGATCGTCGAAGCGCTTCACCTCGTGGACCGGCAACGGGCGCGGGCCGACGAGGCTCATCTCGCCGGTGGCGACGTTCCAGAGCTGCGGCAGCTCGTCGATGCTGTAGCGGCGGAGGAAGCGGCCGACCGGCGTGATGCGCGGGTCGTTGGTGACCTTGAAGACCGGGCCGGACATCTCGTTGAGCTGGGCGAGCTCCTGCTGCATCTGCTCGGCGTTGGTCACCATGGTGCGGAACTTCAGCATGGTGAACGGATGGCCGTTCAACCCGGCGCGCTGCTGCCGGAACAGCACCGGTCCGGGCGAGGTCAGCCGCACCGCGATCGCCGCCAACGCCATCACGGGCGCGGTGGCGAGCAGCAGCGCGACCGAGCCGGTGAAATCGATGCCGCTCTTGATCAACGCCTGCCACGACGCCTCGGGCCCCGTGCGGAAGACGAGCACCGGCTGGCCGTTCAACTCGTCGGCCGTGGCCTGCGAAAGCCGCGTCTGGAAGAAATCCGCGAGCAGCCACACCTCGACGCCCTCCAGCTCGCACACCTGGATGGCCACCTCGATCTGGCTGAACAGCGCCTGGCGCGGCGAGATGATGACGGCGTTGGCCGAGGTCTCGTGGAGGAGCTCCGCGAGCCGGCTGGGCGTTGTGTCGGCGAGGTCGACGCGGGTCACCACCTCGACATCGCCGAGCGTGCCGGAGGCGATCGACCGCTCCAAGCGCACGGTGTCCTCACCGCTGCGGCCGGAGCTGCCGACCAGGATGACGCGCCTGTGGGCCGCTTGGTTGCCGCGTCGGGCGACGTTCCACCGGCGCACCGCCTCCTCCTTGATGAACACGATGCCGACCGCGATGGGCAGGAAGAGCAGGACCACGCCACGCGAGACCTCGGCCTTCCGGAAGAACAAGACCGTGTTGACCACGATGGTGATCCAGACGGCGGCCTTCACCAGCTGCCACAAGGTCAGGCGCCGCGAGAAGAAGAGCGGGCGTTGGTAGTACCCTTGGAACTCGAGCAACGGCGGGATCAGCGGGACGATCACCACCAGCAACCAAGCGTAGACACTGAAGTCCTGGATCAGGTTCTCGTGGTCGAAGACCGGCAGGGAACGGATCCAATGCGCCAGCCAGAACGACGCGCCGAACAGCGCCGCGTCGAGCGGCTTGTGCAGCATGTTCTGAAGTTGCCGGTGTCGGCGCAGCATGGTTCGCGGGGCGTTGTGACAGGCGGAAGGCCCGATGTTAAGCCTGAATCACGGGCTGGACGGACGTCCGGGATCCCCGGCCGCGAGCTGGAACTCCGGGACGCTGGCCGCGACCAGCCGGCTGAGGCGCTGGAAGGTGGCATCCTCGTCGCCCGGGGCGCAGAGCGCGAAGTAGGACACGTAGGCCCAGCGCTGGAGCACGTTCCGGGTGAGCAGGTCGCGGATCATCCAGCGGGTCCGGGTCCAATGGCTCGACGTCAGCTGGCCGTCGGCCACGAACCAGAACACGTAGACGCCCGACCTTTGCAGGAGCCGGCCATCGGGCGCCGTGACGCTCTGGCTCGCGTCGAACCGCTGCACCTCCAGGGCGTACGGATGCGGACGGAGGACCTGGATCCGTTCGGTCCGGCGTGACCGGATGTCCCAGCCCACGCCTTTCAGGCAGAACTCGGGCTGGTGGATGCTCGTGCGGTCGCGGCCCATGAGCACGACCCGGGCAAGCGCGGAGAGGCTGCCGTCCGTCGCTTGATAGGCGCCGTAACCGAAGCTCGTGTCCGGCGGGAGATTGTCGAGATCCGTGTCCGGCACCGGTTCCGACCGGCCGATGTGGCCGGGGACGATCGTGGGCAAGAACGCTTGGTCGGTCCGGGCCAGCCGACCGGAACTGCTGATCAAAGGCATCCGCACGATCTTCACGCCGGGAGCACCGATGGTCTGGTGGTCCCGCAGGCGGACGAGCAGCAGCCCGCTGACCGCCATCGACACGGCGAGGACCGCGGCAAGCGCCGTCGGGAACCGCGCGGCCTTGCCCGGGACCCACACGGCATCACCAAGGTCCGCGCCCGCGACGACCTTCCCGACGGGCTCCTTCAGCAGCCTTCCGAGCACGAGCACGCCGAGCACCGCGCCGACGTAGGTGATGAACCCGAACTTGGTCTCGACCAGCTTGCCGGCCGCTTGCCCGTAGCGGTCGCCCACCCAGAACACCACGACCAGGCGGAGCACGTTGCCCAAGAGCGCGAGCGGGACCGCCGAAAGGATGACCACCGCGCGCCGCCATCCGGGCCGGAAGACGAGGAAGGCGAAGACGACCGTGATCAACAGCACCAGCGTCGCGCTGCGGATGCCGCTGCACGCCGCCACGACGTCGAACACGAATCCCTGCGGGTCCCGTGCGTCGGGCGGATGCGATACGATCGTGCCGGCCCGAGACAACGAGATCCCCAGGACCAGCTTGCTGAACCCCACCGAGATCGCGGTCGACAGCAGCCGCAGCTGGAACGTCAACGGGTCGGTGTACGCCGCGACCGGGATGGCGAAGACCGTCAGGAACCACGGGAACGCCGTCGCGCGCAGCCAGGCCCGGCCCCAGACGACCCCGGTCAACGCCCACGCGCCGAGGATGAACCCGAGCACCGAGAGCCGGACCTGTTGCACCGTATAGCCCACCACGTGGAGCGCGAGCCCGAGCAGGACGCCGAGGACGGCCGGCGCCCAAAGCCCCGCCGCGGACCGGAGCAGCTCGGCGCGTTTGTTGAAGGCCAGGACGGCCACCAGGCCGAGCACCAGCGGGCACAGCTCGTCGCCGGTCTCGCCGTTAGCCGTCAGCCGGTACCATCCGGCCAGCCAGCCGAACATCGAGGGGCTGTCCACGTACCCGAAGCTGGAGTTGCCGACAAAGTGGAACAACGCGCACCAAGCCGCCAAGAGCACCACCAGCACCGCCTTGTGCGGAAGGTCCCTCCAGCGTTGGCGGGGGACGGTCACGGGTTCGCGGCGACGCCGGGCGCTGCGGAAGCCGTCTCCAGCCGCGGTGCGCAGGCCGCGATGAGACGGCTCAGCTTGTCGAACGCAGCGTCCTCGTCACCGGGTTCGCAGACGGTGAAGAACGAGACATAGGCCCAGCGCTGGAGCTCGTTCTCCAGGACCAAGCTGCGGATCATGCGCCATTGGCGCTCCCAGTGGCTCGCGGTGCGCTGTCCGTCCGCGACGAAGTAGAACACGTAGACACCGCCGATCTGCTGCCGGACGCCGTTGCGGTTCCAGGTCGCGGTGGAATCGAAACGCTGGACCGGCATCGGCGCGCGCATCGCCCCGCTCATCGGGATCTCCGCCTGCGTCCGCCGGAGGATCCGCCAGCCTTGGCCTTCGAGGCAGTATTCCGGCCGGTGGATGCTCGTGCGGTCCGAGCCCATGAGCACCACGCTCACCTGGGCCTCGAGGCTGTTGTCCGCCGCCGTGTAGAGACCGCGGCCGAAGGTCGTGTCCGAAGGGAGGGTCTTCAGCTCCAGGTCGGTCACCGGTGTGGTCTGGAACGAATAGCCCGGGAGATCGGAGGGCAACGCGGCGGAATTGGTCCGGCCCGAGAGCCCTTTCTCGCCCAGCAGCGGCACGCCGGTCACCCGGACGCCCGGCATGCCGAGCCGCTGGCGGGTCTTGAGCTGCAAGAGCAGCAGACCGGTGCCGGCGACCATGGCCAGCGCGGCGAGGGCGAGATGGAGGGCGCGTCGGTTCATGCGGCTTCTGCGGGCGTGGACGGCGGGAGGTCGCCGGCCGCGACCGGCCCGGGAGCGGCGGGCTTCTCCTGGAGCCAACGGCCGAACAGGACCACGCCGCCGAGCGCCACGATGAAGGTGATGAAACCGAATTTGTTCTCGATGGCCGCGCCGGCCTTCTCGCCGAACGATTCACCGACGACGAAGACGACGACCAACCGGAACAGGTTTCCCAGCACCGCGAAGACCGGCGCCGACACGACCAACAGCGCCCGGCGCCATCCGGACCGCAGCGTCAGCCAGCCGTGGACCAACGTGAGGAGCAGCACCGCCGTCAGGCTGCGGATGCCGCTGCAGGCCGCCTCGACCTCGAACTGGAACCCGCGCGTGCCGTCGGGCAGCACGCTGTACACCGCGGTGCCTTCCCGGAGCAGCCGCATGTGGAGCACCTCGGTGCAGAAGCCCGTCGCCAGCTGCGCCACGAGCAACCGGAGATAGAACGTGACCCCGTTGAGGTAGGCGGTGACCGGGATGCAGAACAGCAGCAGCGCGAAGGGGAACACCGAGGCCCGCATCCATGCGCGCCCCCAGAAGAGCCCGGTCAGGCCGTAGAGCCCGGTCAAGAAACCCACCAACGACAGGCGCGCCTGCTGCACCTGGTATCCGAGCAGGTGCAGCACGAGCCCCGCGGCGACCAAACCCAAGGCCGGCGCCCAGGTGCCCTTCGGCAGCGGGACCAGCTGGTCGCGCCGGATCCACAGCAGCACCAGGCTCACGAACGGCACCATCATGCCGAGACCGTCGTCGGGGTTGTTCTGGTAGAGCGGATAGAGCCACCCGAAGAGCGACGGTGAATCGACGTAACCGAAGTTCGCGTTGCCCAGGAGATGGAACAGCGCGAGCCAAGCCAGCAGCGCAACGCCGAAGAACGGCTTGTGCGGCAGGCTGTCCACCAATTTGCGGAGTTCGTCCATGTCGTGCCGGGCGGCGAAAGTCGGGGGAAGAGAATCGCCGAGGCCGGTGACCGCAAGTGGAAGTTTGCCGAGGCCGGCGACCGCCGACGTCAAATCCGTTGAAAATCCCGGCACCTCGCGCGCGAATGCACGGAGAGATGCGCACCGGACCCCGCGGCGATGAAGATCTCCTCCCGACCCGCCAGAGCCTGCTCTCCCGGCTCCGGTCGTGGGACGCGCAGGACAGCTGGCGCGAGTTCTTCGAGACCTACTGGCGCCTCATCTTCGACACGGCGTCGAAGGCGGGCCTCGACGAGGCGTCGGCCCAGGACGTCGTGCAGGAGACCATCATCGCCGTGGCCAGGCAGATGCCCGGTTTCCGCTACGACCGGTCGCAGGGCACGTTCAAGGGCTGGCTGCTCCAGATCACCAAGCGCCGGATCGCCGATGCGCTGCGGAGGCGGTACCGCGACCGCGAAGGCCACCGGGCGGACCCCGACGACCCGGCGGTCGAGGCCGAGATCGCCGGCCTGTCCGATGCCCAGGACCGCGAGCTGGACGGCCTCTGGGAAAAGGAATGGCAAAGCCACCTCCGGGCCAGCGCGATCGAGCGGCTGAAGCACCGCGTGAAGCCCGAGCAGTTCCAGATGTTCGACCTCTACGTCCTGCAAGGCTGGCCGGTCGCCAAGGTCGCCGAGGCCCTCGGGGTGAGCCGGATGCAGGTCTACCTCGCGAGGCATCGCCTCGGGAGCCGGCTCCGAAAAGATCTGGAACGGCTCTCGGCGCAGCTGTCCTGAGCGCGGCAAGACGGTCCCCTTGCAGGTCAGGGGAGGAGGACCGCGCGATTTCAGCGTTCAGATCGGTGGGGCGGATATGTTGTCCTCCGGACGAAGCCGCCTGCGGACCTTCCCCGATTTGAACAGAGCCCCCGCCATCCCCGACCACGAGCTGTTGCGCCTCATCGGCCGCGGCAGCCACGGCGAGGTCTGGCTCGCCCGCGACGTGCTGGGGACGCTCCGCGCGGTGAAGGTGGTCCATCGCGCGGATTTCAGCTCGCCGCGGCCCTTCGAGAGCGAGTTCCGCGGCATCCAGCAGTTCGAGCCGGTCTCCCGGTCGCACAGCGGCCTCGTCCACGTGCTCCAGGTAGGACGCAACGACGCGGACGGCTGCTTCTACTACGTGATGGAGCTCGCCGATGCGGTCGATCCGACGACATCGGATCCGGATGCCTACGCGCCGCGCACGCTTGCGGCCGACCTCGCCGCGCAGGGACGTCTGCCGGCATCGGCATGCGTCGGGATCTTCCTCGCGTTGGCCGATGCGCTCGCCCATCTGCACCGCGCCGGTCTGGTCCACCGGGACATCAAGCCGGCGAACCTCATCTTCGTCGGCGGGGCGGTTAAATTCGCCGACATCGGGCTCGTCTCGCGTGCCGAGGAGAGCGGCTCGGCCGTCGGCACCGAAGGCTTCACCCCGCCCGAAGGCACAGGCACGCCCTCCGCGGACATCTACAGCCTGGGCAAGGTGCTCTACGAAGCGGCGACCGGCCGCGATCGCAAGGAGTTCCCCGCCCTGCCGCTCGACGTCGCCGACCTCGCCGCGGACGCGGACCTGCTCGAGCTCAACGCCGTCATCCTCAAGGCGTGTGCCAACGACCCCTCGCTGCGTCACGCCTCGGCCGAAGCCTTCGCCGCCGACCTCGTTTTGTTGCAGGCAGGCCGGTCCGTGAAGGAGCAACGTCGCCGGGAAAATCGGCGGAGGTTCGGCCTGCGTAGACTGCTCCCGGCGGTCGCCGCGGCGCTCGTCCTCGCAGCGACGGGGATCCTCCTGCGCCGGCCGACCGCCACGACGCAACGGACCTCGGTCGCGGTCGTCGTGCCGGACCGGACGCCGACCGCGGCGGACCTGCTCTCCCAAGCGCGACTTCTCCGCGAGGGCGCCGTGCCCGGGTGGCGGACGACCGTCCTCGGGATCTTGGCGAAGGCCGCGGCCGGCGGGCCCACCGCCGAGCTCCGCCAAGAAGCGGTCCTCGCGCTCGGCACCGCCGACCTGCGACCGCTGCCGGTGGGCCGGGGGGGTCGAACGGCAGCGG
>JANNAJ010000523.1:0-7551 GCA_031384285.1 Verrucomicrobiota bacterium | reverse complement strand
CACCCCCCCGCCCCTCCCCCGGGCGCGTCGGGGTGTCCCCCCCCATCCCCCGCGGGGGCGCCGCCTGGTGGCGCCCCCCCCACACCGGTTCCGACGGCACGGCGAGGTCCGGATCGGCCTCGCGCATCTTCTTCTTGCGGACCTTGACCTCGTTGTAGCTCTCCGGGTCGGCCCCCTTCTTCCCGGGCTCCTTGACCATGCCGTCGACCTGCAACAGGGCCGGGTCGTAGGTGCGCCGGTTGGCGGCCCACTGGCGGTCCTTCCAGAGCACGAGCGCTTGCGCGCTCGGGTTGGTCTCGGGCACCGAAAGGTTCGGGACCTCGGGCCGGATCTTCTCGCGCAAGGCTGTGACGTGGTCGCGGATCGCCTCGCAGGCCTTGCGCACGTCGGGCGCCGGCTTTCCGCGTTCCGGCTCCGGCAAGGCGCGCCACATCGACTGGATCTTCCGCATCGGGCCGACGTCTTCCTTGGCGTCCAACGCGGCCCAGATCATCGAGAGGTAGCCGGGGCTGACCTTCGCGCTCGCGGCGGTCCCGGCCAACGTGGCGCGCGGCTTGCCGAGCGCGGCGCGATGCCGATGCCGCCACGCCGCCGCGAAGTAATCGGCGAGGTCGGTCGGCTGACGCTGGTAAAAATCGACGATCCGCAGGATGCCGTACTTGTCACGATCCGTGTGGACCATCATCGGATGGCTCGCGAAGGCGATCCCGTCCAAGTTCAAGACGGCGTGGTCCGCCACCATGCGTGCGGCGCCGAGGTACTTCTTCACCAGCGCGGGCGACATCGCCAGCGACTCGCCGGAATTGTCGAAGCCTTCCTGGTTGGCCGGATCGACGGGGAACTCCTTGGTCGGCCGCAGGTCCACGCCGGTCAGGTCGCGGATGGTGTTGTCGTGTTCGGCGTTGCTCAGCCGGCGCGCGAGCACAGGGCCGGGATCACCGGCATGCTTCTTCGCCTCGTGCATGCGCAGTTCCTGGATCCATGCCACGACGGCCCCGTTCTGCGCGGAGGTCGGATGCTGCTTGGCCTTCTTCGGCGGCATGTCGCCGGTCTGGAGCTTGTCGAGGACGATCTCCCAGCGCGCGGCATCCCGGACCACGTCCTCGACGCGGAGGTAAGGGCTGAGATCGAAATCCCCCTTCGGCTTCTCCTGGTCGTGGCATTCGAGGCAAAAGCCGCCGATGAACGGCCGGACCACGCCGTCGAACCGTCTCCCGAGATCGCGCTCAACGGCGTCGGCCGACGGCGCCGCCATGGCCGCGGAAACGGCCCAGGACGCGGACAAGATCAGGACGGCGGTGCGGAGGGTCATCGGGATCGGCGATCGGAGCCGGGGTCCAGACGTCTGGACCGGGCGGATTCGTCACGAAACTTCCAGGAGAAATCCGGAGAGTTCAAGCCGGGCATCGGCCGGATCGCGGATCCGCGGGACCACCCGACGCGGTGCCGGGACCTGTGGACGCCGCCCCGTATCGCGTCGTCCTACTTCGTCGCCTTGGGCTTGGTCGACTCGTCGATCAGGGCGCGGTAGTGCTTCGCGACCCAGTTGCCCCACGGGTTCCAGCGGAGGGATTGGTCGATCAGCGCGCTGGCCTCGTTGGTGCGGCCGCGGGTCAGGAAGTTCCAAGCGACGTAGTTGGCGAGATCCGGGTCGTTCGGTCCGAGCTTCAGGGCGGCCTCGAAATCGGCAGCAGCCGCGTTGGTGTCGCCCACCCAATAGCGCGTGCGCGCCAACGTGAGCCGGGCGCGGGCGTCGTGCGGGTTCAGCGCGACCGACCGCTCGAACCACTGGAGCGACGCGTTGCCGAGCGTCCGCCAGTCCTGCCCGCCGTCGAAGCTCAGGCGGCGCTGGTTCTCGCCGATGCGGAACGCGGTCGACGCGTTGTCGGGCGCGATGGCGGCGGCGCTCGCCAGGTCGGCGATGAGCTCGGGCGTGATCGCCCGGGCGCTGTCGGCGCGGTTCAGGAAGATGCCTTCGCGGGCCACGTTCGCCGTGGCGGGGACCAGCCACGCCAAGGTGGCGAGGCCCGCGACCGACACGACGACCCGGTTCCACCAGCGTCCGCTCATCCAGAACCGCTCGGTGGCGTAGCGGATGTTGGACGCGAGCAATCCGGACAGCACGGCGGCGAGCGCTGCGATGGCCGGGATGTGCATGTTGAAGTCGACGAAGCAATGGAACGCCAGCGCCGCGAGGCCGATCGAAGCGCCGGTGAAGAACGCGGTGCGGTTGCTGGCCTTCCAGCCGAGATCGGATCCGCGCTCGACGTGCTTGCTGGTCTTCACGGCGCCCCAGAGGAAGACGCCCGCGGAGGCGGCGACGATGAGGGCGCCGGCCAGGCCGTAGTCGACGAGCAGGTTGAGGTACTCGTTGTGCACCCAGCCGGGATCGACCTGGAGCGGGGCCGGCCGGTAGGCGGGGAAGCGCGGGTCGAACTGGGCGGGCCCGACGCCGAGCCACGGGTTGTCGCGCCACATCTGCCAGGCCGGCCGCCAGAGCCAGATGCGGGAAGAGCCGGCGTCGATGTTGTCGGTGGCGCCGACGTTCTCGATGCGGGCGCGGGCCTTGTCGACGTTCCGCAGGAAGTACACCCCCGAGCAGAGCAGCAGCGCGGTGAAGACCAGCAGCGGGACGCGCAGCTCGCGCCGCCGCCAGAGCATCCATCCGAGCAGCAGGAAAAGCGCGACGACCGCCGCCGCCCAACCGCCGCGCGACATGGTCACGGCGATGCCGCCCAGCATCATCAGCGCGGCGTAGCCGTGGAGGACCTTCACCACCGGCTTCTCGCGGCCGATGAAGACCTGGGTGACCGACAGCGGGAAGATGGCGACGAGGAACGCGGCGAGGTGGTTCGGGTTCACGAACGTGCCGCCGGCACGTTTCAGGTAGCCGGGCGGCTGCTGAAGCCACAGCACGCGATCGGATTGGCTGAGCAGCTGCACGATGGCGTAGCCGGCGATCACGCACCCCAGTGCGGCGAAGGCGTGCACGGCCCATTGCGTCGTCTCCTGGCGATGCAGGTTCTGGAGCGTCAGCACGAAGATGAGCGCGAAGGAGGCGATCTGGAGGAGCTCCATCCGCGCCGGATACACGACATCCACCTGTGTCGTCCGCCAGGCCGCATAGCCGATGAAGGCGAGCCCCGGCCAGATCACCGGGTGGAGCAGGAGGCGGTGCGAACGGTCGAGCCAGAAGCGCGCGAGCCAGAACGGCAGCGCGACGGCGGCGATGCCCACGAGCTCGGGGTTGCGCGCGCCGCCGAACAGCACGGCGCTCACCGCCACCAGCAGCAACACGAGCGCGGCGATGGCCCGCTCACAAAAATCGTCCCACTGGCTAGTTCCCCACATCCAAGAACCGGACGCTACGGCAGCCGCCGCGACGGACGGAAGGGAGAACTCCGATGGATTTGGGACGCTCTCGCGACGTCATCCTGCAACGCCGATGTCGCGCCCGGCGATCAGTCGCTGGATAGGATGTAGAGAGGGGTCGAGACGGACGGCACATCCGGACACGAATGAAAGATGCATGCCGATGTGGAGCAATCGATCCCGTTGCGGCGACGACATGTGGCTAGGCCAGCATACCCTTGATTGACGCATCGTGGCCGATGCGCGAAGTGCGCCACCTGCTCCTCCTTCCCGACCTATAAGCGGATGGGAACGCCGACCGGTTCCCGGACGGCTTGTAAGACGGGAACCCTTGGCTATCGCGGCCTGCGTTCGCAGACGAGACGACCGAGGTCAGACCGGCGCTGGCGCAGTTCGCGTCCCGGGCGACTTGGCAGGCCGGCAGACTTCAGCTCCGCCGCGGAACAGAACCCGGTGATCTCCATCGGTCAGACGGTATGGCGAACCGCGGGCGCGAAGGAGCATCGGAGTCCTTGTGCCGCCCCCCCCTGTAGAAAGGTCAGGGCTCCATCTGATACCGCCATTTCTGATCGTATCAAAAGCGTTCGTTCCGGTTGACGCCGCGGCGACCGGATCCGCACGCTGGGCCGATGCTCGCCCAGATCGATTCCGCCGCCGTCCAAGGCATCGAAGCATGGCCGGTCGAGGTCGAGGTGGACGCGAACTTCGGGCAGACCAACATCGTCATCGTCGGCCTGCCCGACGCCGCGGTGAAGGAGTCCCGAGACCGCACGCTCACCGCGCTCACGAACTCGGGCTTCCGGTTCCCGATGGGCCGCACGACCATCAACCTGGCGCCCGCCGACGTCCGCAAGGAGGGGCCCAGCTTCGACCTGCCCATCGCGCTCGGGATCCTCGCGGCCAGCGAACAGATCGAGCCGGCCGGTCGTTCGCTCCAAGAATATGTCATCGTCGGCGAACTGGCGCTGACCGGCGCGGTCCGGCCGGTGAAGGGCGTGCTGCCGATCGCCCTGGCCGCAAAGGCGGGCGGCCTTCGCGGCGTGATGGTCCCGGCGGAGAACGCGGCGGAGGCGGCCGTCGTCGCGGGGCTCGAAGTGATTCCCGTGCGCAATCTCCGCGAGGCCGCGACGTTTCTCGAAGGCACCCTCGACATCGCGCCGACCCGCGTGGACATGGCCGCGCTTTTCAACCAGACGCCCGACGACGAACTCGATCTCGCCGATGTGAAGGGCCAGGAGTCCGTGAAACGCGCATTGGAGATCGCCGCCGCCGGCGGCCACAACATCCTGCTCATCGGTCCGCCCGGCACCGGCAAGTCGATGCTCGCAAAACGCATCCCCACCATCCTGCCGCCGCTGACCCTGGAGGAGGCGCTGGAGACGACGAAGATCCACAGCATCGCCGGCCTGCTGGACTCGGGGCAGGCCCTCGTCATCCGTCGGCCGTTCCGGGCCCCGCACCACACCGTCAGCGATGCCGGCCTGCTCGGAGGCGGCATCAACCCCGCGCCGGGCGAGATCTCGCTTGCGAACAACGGCGTGCTCTTCCTCGACGAACTGCCGGAGTTCAAGCGCAACGTCCTCGAGACGATGCGGCAGCCGTTGGAAGACGGACGCGTCACCATCTCGCGGGCTTCGGGCAGCATGACGTTCCCGTCGCAGTTCATGCTCGTCTCCGCGATGAACCCGACGCCCGACGGCAAGATGCCGCACGAGTCGCGCAGTTCCCCGCGCGAGATCCAGAACTACCTCGGGCGGATCTCCGGGCCGTTGCTCGACCGCATCGACCTGCATGTGGAAGTTCCGGCCGTGAAGTTCCAGGAGATGACGTCCGCGAAGCCCGGCGAGCCGTCCTCCGTTGTCCGGGCCCGGGTCATCGCGTCACGGAACCGGCAGCTCCAAAGGTTCGCCGGCAAACCGCGCCTTACCTGCAACGCACGAATGGGAAGCAAGGAACTGAAGGCCTATTGCCAGCTGGATTCGGCGACGATGGATCTCCTCAAGTTCGCCATGACCGATCTCAACCTCAGTGCCCGCGCCTACGACCGGATCCTGAAGGTGGCGCGAACGATCGCGGACCTCGCCGCCAGCGACCCGATCACCTCCGAGCACATCGGCGAAGCGATCCAGTATCGCAGCCTCGACCGGCAGCTGTGGACTTGAGGACCTTCGCCGGGTTGCGGCCCATGGCGGGAGAGGGAGGCGGTTGGACCGGTGAGGCGCTACAGGTAAGTCAGCTGGATCCGGAACTTCCCGGCGCCGAAGTCTTCGGGGTTGCTTGAGACGAGGAATCGACGGTCAAGTTCGACCCGCCCGGCTCCGCTCTCCACGACGCGTGGACCGGCACGATCCGCAGTAAACAGCCGCCGCATCACGGCTCACGCCAGCAGCACGCCGAGCGTCGCGTCGTCGGCGAGGCGGAACCGGTGGCGCAGCGCGAGGAAGCCTTCGAGCAGTTCGCGCGGACTGCCGTTCCGTGGGAAGACCATCTCCAGCGTCGCGCCCGTGAAGTGGATCGCGGCATCCACGTCTTCGGCCGTGATGTCGCAGTGTTCGCAGTCGGACGGATACGCGACGCCCAGCCCGCGATCGGCCGAGGCGGCTTCGATCGCGTCGATGACGGCTTCGACGTTCGCCCCCTTTTCCAGCGTGAAGACCAGCGACGAGAACGTGGCGGCGAACAGCGCGTCGCATTCGGGCCGACCGAGAAAGTCCGCCGAACACTTCGGATGCAGCGTGCGTGTCAGGACCCAGTCGGACGGCGTCGCTTCGTCGAGCGCGAAGGCGAACTCCAGAACGAAGTCGATCGTGGTCAACTCGGCCGTCGGACTGGTTATGGAGAGCGAGATCTCGCGGCGCTTGTAGCCGAAGCCGGTCCGGGCGCGTTGGAAGAGCGACTCCGCATCGGCCTCCAGTTCCTTCAGGCAGAGCTTGGCGAGGAAGCCGGTCGTGGCGTTGTTCACCGCGTCGGGCAGCGTGTGGCGCAACTTGTCGAAGCCCGGCAGCAGCTTGACCCGTCCTCCCGAGCGGGCCTGGAAGCTCAGACGGCTGACGACGGGATCGGTTGCTTTCGCATCTGCGGGCACACGGCGAGCAGAACACGGAGGCCGGCCATCGTGGAACCGGAAATCCCGGCGGCGACTAGCCGGCCATCGCGAGGAACGCTTTCCGCGGGACGATGAAGATCGCCGTGCATCCGTCCACCGTCGTCATCGGCTTGTGGTGGGAACCCGGTTCGGCATGGAACGAATCGCCGGGCCCGAGCGCCCGGCCATCGAACTGGAGGTCGCCGCCCAGCACGTAGGTGTCCTCCGTGCCCTCGTGTTCGTGTTCGGGATAGACGACTCCCGCCGCGAGTTCGACGAGCAGCATCGCGTAGTCCTGGTGCTCCGACAGCGAGAGAACCTTGAGGCGAATGCCCGGCATCGGCGCATCCATCCACGGCGCGTCGCTCCGCATGAAGCTGAAGTCAGGCAAGCCGGGCCGCACGTCCGCGGGCGCGGGCTGTTGTCCGGGCTTCGACTGCGGGGTCTGCAGGATGCGGTCGAGAATCTTTCCGCGCAGCGCGGGAGGAGCGGTGCGCTGCGGCACGGAAACCAGCGCGAGCGTCGCGGCCACGTCGAAGAACCGGGCGAGTTCCATCCGCGCCAATTCATCCTCGGCGAGGCGCTTCTCCAGGCGGGCGAGGTCGTCCCCATCCAACGCTCCGAGCGCGCGGATCGCGGTCAATTGCTGGAGTTCGTCGCAGTTCATAGGCTTCCCTCCAGGGCATCGCGCAGGAGGAGCATTCCGCGGCGGATCCGGGCCTTGATCGTCCCGAGCGGGACCTCGAGTTGCTCGGCGATCTCCGAATGGGTCAGCCCCCTGAAGAAGGCGAGTTCGATGGCCGCGCGCTGTTCGCCGGGCAGGGCCGTGAGCGCGGTGCGGACGAGGCCGGCGGATTCCTGGCTCATGGCGCTGTCGGACGCGGAAGCGGCGGGGTCCGTGAGAACGGATTCAAGTTCATCAAGAGGTTGAGCGGCGCCGTGCTGTCTGCGCTTGAGGGCGCGCAGGCGGTCGATGGCGCGGTTGCGCGTGAGGGTGATCGCCCAGCTGACGGGTTTTCCGAGCGTCCGGTCGTAGCTTGAGGCGCGCTCCCACAGGGCGACCATCGACTCCTGCAACACGTCCTCGGCCTCGC
>JANNAJ010000519.1:0-1872 GCA_031384285.1 Verrucomicrobiota bacterium | reverse complement strand
ACGTGATCACTCGCCGCGGAGTGAAGCATCCGCCGCGCGTCGGGGAAAGGCGGGAAGCGGCGGCTGCGAGTGGGCCAGTGGGCCAGTAAGCCAGTAAGCCAGTGAGCCTGTGAGCCTGTGAGCCTGTGGACCTTTAGGTCGGAGGAAGGATTTGCGCGCGGCTTCCCTTCAGCCCGTCGACCGGCTCATGCACCGGCTGGCGGCCTCGGTCTCCGTCGAGGAACCGGACACGCCTCCGCCGACCTGCACCGCCAAGCGGTCCGCCGGCGCGCGGCGGGTTCATCGAGCGGCCGTTGCGCTCAAACTCTTCGCGAGCGCCGCGGCCTCCTGCTCGGAGAACGAACCCGAAATTTGGGCCTGCCCGCCCGCGATCTCCGCGGCCACCCTCGGCGCCGAACGGACCTTGCCATCGACCACGATGGCCAAACGCTGGCCGACATGGTCCCGGGTGACCTGCGCGAAACGCTTGGCACCTGGGGCCGTGAAGGTGAGCTCGACTTCGGAGGCCCCGGTGAGCGGGTTCTTCGCGGCGACGGCGGTCTTGATGGAGGAACGGTCGAGCAGCGGCTGCTTCTGGACATGAAGCGTCTCCTCGATGGTGGTTCCCGTGGCCGTGCCGGTATGCGCGCAGGTCAACGGCTCCGAATCCGCCGAAGCTTTCTCGAGGACCAAGCGGATCTCGAAAGCCGCTGGTTTCGACGGCTCGGCGGCGACCAGTGAGAACGCAAGCAGACAACCGAGAGCGAGTATCGTTGTTTTCATGGTGGGCATTGTTTCGATTCCACCGGACAGAACCGGAAGGCCCCACCCGAAGTAACGCCGCCGCTCAACCCGCGACCGGGGTCTTCGTCTTCGACACCAGCCGCACCTCGCCGATGACCATCCCTTTGTCCACCGCCTTGCACATGTCGTAGATGGTCAGGGCCGCGATCGTGACGGCGGTGAGCGCCTCCATCTCGACGCCGGTCGGCGCGGTGATCTTGGCCGAGGCGGTGATCTCGATGCGGTCGCGCGACGGCGGCACCGTGAAATCCACGGCGCAATGCGTGATGGGCAGCGGATGGCAGAGCGGGATCAGCTCACCGGTCTTCTTGGCGGCCTGGATCCCGGCGATGCGGGCGGTCGCGAGCACGTTGCCCTTGGCGATCCGGTCGGATTCCACGAGCGCCAAGGTCTCCGGAGCGAGACGGATCTCGCCGCGGGCCACGGCTTCGCGGAGCACGGCGGGTTTGTGCGAGACGTCCACCATGCTGGCCTCGCCGGTGGCGGAGATGTGGGTGAGTTGGCCCATGCGCAGGAGCGTGCCGCGGGCCGGAACCTCCCGCAACGCCGCGCTTCAGCGTGCTGCCGTGCGTCCCGCCGGCAGGGGCCCGCCCTCGTCTCCGGGCGCCTTCGCCCCCCGTTCGCAGCCCGCCTCGCAAGGCCGCCTCTGCCGGCAAGATGCCGGCAGCACGCTCTCAGATCGCCAACTGGACCACGCGCTCGGACAACTGCTCCGTCCACCGCGCCACGTAGCTCATCGCGCGGTAGGGATCTCGCCGCGGGCCACCGCTTCGCGGAGCAAGGCGGGTTTGTGCGAGACGTCCACCATGCTGGCCTCGCCGGTGGCGGAGATGTGGGTGAGCTGGCCCATGCGCGCAGCGTGGCGCGGGCCGGAACCTCCTGCAACGCCGCGCTTCAGCGTGCTGCCGCGCGTCCCGCCGGCAGGGGCCCGCCCTCGTCTCCGGGCGCCTTCGTCCCACCCTTCGCAGCCCGCCTCGCAAGGCCGCCTCTGCCGGCAAGATGCCGGCAGCACGCTCTCAGATCGCCAACTGGACCACGCGCTCGGACAACTGCTCCGTCCACCGCGCCACGTAGCTCATCGCGCGGTAG
>JANNAJ010000502.1:0-11570 GCA_031384285.1 Verrucomicrobiota bacterium | reverse complement strand
CCGAGCGCACCGTGCGCCGCGGCGCCAACCCGCCGGACGGCGAGGTCGAGGCCGTGGCGCTCGCGAAATGGGTCCGCGGGCTGCCGAAACCGGTGGGCATCTTCGCCGGCTACGACATCCGCGGCGTGCAGGTGCTCGAAGCGTGCCGCCGCTTGGGGGTGGCCGTGCCGGACGAGGTCGCGGTCGTGGGCGTTGACAACGACGAACTGCTCTGCGACCTCGCCGACCCGCCGTTGTCCAGCGTGATCCCCGACGTGCGCCGCACCGGTTACATGGCGGCCGCGCTGCTCGCCCGGCTCATGCGCGGGGAGAAGATCCGCGGCGAAGGCCGGCTCTTCGCGCCCCTCGGCGTGGCCACCCGGCAGTCCACCGATGTCGTCGCGGTCGACGACAAGCACATCTCCACCGCGGTCCGCCACATCCGCGCGCACGCGTGCGAGGGCATCAGCGTCGCGGACGTGCTCAAGGCGGTGCCGCTTTCCCGGCGGGTGCTGGAGACGCGTTTCCAGAAGCTGCTCGGGCGTTCGCCCCACGCGCAGATCCTCGGGGTGAAGCTCGACCGGGTGAAGCGCCTGCTGTCGGACACCGACCTGCCGCTCGCCGCGATCGCCGAGCGGACCGGGTTCACGCACGTGGAATACCTGAGCGTCGCGTTCAAGCGCCACGAGGGCGTCACCGCCAGCGAGTATCGCGCGGGGAAACGGGCGTAGGCACTAGCCCGCTTTGGATCGCCCGAAAACGGATTGCTGGCCAAGTGCTACTAGCCATCAGCCATCGGCCGCCGGTTTCACTTCGGGGGCTTTAGGTCCTTCACCTCCACCCGGACCTCGCCGGAGTTCGCGCGGATCTCCGGCACGTACATCGCGTGGGCCAGGGCTGGCAAGGCGTGGAAGCGGCCCGGGGTCTCGGCGCGGCTGGTGTGGCGGATCTCCCAGATCCCCTGCGGCAGCTTGTCCACGAACAGCGCCGCCGCGCGGTCGCGCCACTCGGGATAGACCCAGCGCATGCGCCCCGTGAACTCATCGCTGTCCCCCGGCTTCATCGCTGGCTGATGGCCCGTCACCGACGACGGCTTCACTTCCCGCGCGTACAGCCCGCCGCCGCTCCGCACTTCCACCGCCTCGAAACCCGCCGGCTTCAGGTCCTCGACGAGCAGGTACTCGAGGTCGTTCTTGGCCTCGATGGCCAGGACCGTCTCGATCCGTTCGCCGCTGGTCACGGTGCCGCCGTCCTCCAACGGTTCGCGGTCGGACACCGTGCCGTTCAGGAGGGTCGCGCGCGGCACGAGCCTGAAGTGGCTGCGGCGGACGACCACCTCGTTGCCCGCGGGCGCCACCGGTTCCTCGGCGCTGGAGAAGGTCGCCTGCACCGCGAAGTAGACCGGGGCCGTGCCACCGTGCCGCACGATACGGACCTCGTTCGCGTCCCGCACCGACGCGGGGTCCACGGAGAAGACGCTCGGCGCCCGGACGATCTCCGCGGGCGTCACCTTCCGGCGCGCCAACGAGCGGCCGTTCACCACGATCTCGTAGTCGAGCTCCGACTTCAGCTCGCCGGTGGCGCGCAGGTGGTCGTCGAGCGCGAGGATCGTGATGGCGGTGTCGCGGGTATTGCTCCATCGCGCGCCGCGGCGGTTCTTGAGCAGCCAGTTCGCCGCGGGCTCGACGAGCGGGTTCTTGGGGTCGATGGCGAGCAACGCGCGCAGGGCGAAGGCCGTCGTCTCCACACCGCTCTCGCTCCAGCGTCGCCAGCCTCCGGTCGCGCCCCAATGCGCGGTGGCCGGCGCGGTGGATGGTGGATAGTTGATGGTGGATGGCGTAAGCAGCACCGACGTGTCAGGCTTGTCGTCGCGGATGACGCCGTTGCTCAGCGCGCGGACGAGAGCGGCGGCCTTCTCCTTGTCGCCGAGATGGTGCGCGGCCAGAGCGAAGAGCGAGCGCGTGTAGGCATCGAGCCGGTCGCGCTTCTCCCAGAGATTCCTGATGGCTTTGTCGCGGGACCCGCCGACGGACGCCGCCTTCACGCCGGAGTCCTGCGCGGCGAGCGCGTGGAGCATCCAAGCTTGGAGCGCCGGGTCTTCCTCCGCTTCGACGAGGTGGCGGTCCAGCCACGTGCACGCGCTGCGAAGACGGTCGTCGTCCAGCTTCACCCCGGCTTGCCGGGCGAGGTCGAGACCCCAGACGACGTAGGCGGTCATCCACGCGTCGCTCTCGCCTACTTGCCACCAGCCCCAGCCTCCGTCGCCGTGCTGGAAGCCGGCCAACCGGTCGAGTCCGGCGGTGATCATCGTGTCGAGCTGGGTGAGGTCCTTCTTGCCACCGGGAGGCGTGGCCGCAGCGGAATTCGTCGCGATCCCGCCGAAGGTCCGCGACATCGCCGTCTCCGCGTCGATGCCGACCGATCGCAGCGTCCGGCGGACGATGGCCGCGGGCACGAAGCGGCTGAGCGTCTGCTCGGTGCAGCCGTACGGGTAATCAGCGAGGTAGGGCAGGGCGTCGAGCATCGTGACCGCGAGGCTGGGCGTGACCGACACCGTGAGCCGCGTCGAACCGGGCTTCCGCGCAGGAAGGTCGAGCTTCACCACCACGTCGCCGCTCGTGGACTTGCCGGACTTCGCCAAGAACTTCTCGATGCCGTGCTCCTCGACCGACAACACGCGCTCCATGGCATCCGAGATCCTTCCGGAGCGGGCGGTCACGACGAACCGGGCGTCGCCCGGGACCATGGCCTCGACCGTCCAATCTGCCCGGGCCTGGGCGTGGGCGGCGACGCGCACATGGCGCACGATCGTCCGGGTCGGCGGGGCACCGACCCAGCGCACGGTGGGACCGGTGCCGATGTCGAGGCCCACCTCGGCCTCGATGGGGTCGGCGGTGTCGTTGTCGAGCAGCGCCGACACCACGGCGCGATCGCCGGCGACGAGGAAGCGCGGCGTCTGCAGCCGCACCATCAACGGCTGCCTCGTGCGGGTGTTCGTCGTCGTCCAGCCGACCTGGTTGCCGGTCGTCGCCGCGCGCGCCGTGGCCTTCCAGCGGGTGAGCGACTCGGGATATCTGACAGCGACGCGGGCGGTGCCGTCCGCGCCGGTCTTCACATCGGGTTGCCAGAAAGCGGTCGCGCGGAAGTCGGAGCGGACGACCACGGCGGGTCCGGCAGGCGTCGGTGGCGACCCACCGTTGAGGACCGGTCTCCCCATGGTCATCGCGCCCAAGGCATCGGGCATCGCGGCGGCCAGCATCGAAAGGTCGGTGGACTTGCTCGCCATCGCTCTGGCGGAACCCGCGGCGCCGGCGACGAGTCCGTAGCGTCGGGCCAACACAGGCTTCAACCGGAAGTCGTCGGACGCCGTCCTCGGGAGCGCTTCCCGCGATGCATCTCCGTCCTGATTGCGCGCGTCCAGCATGCCGGGCACCGCTTCCTCCGGATCCGGCGAGCGATCGTCGCGCAGCGTGCCGTCGCGCGATCTCACGAGCCGGAGGAACTGGCGCTGGTTGAAGGAGCTCTCCGAGCGGATCTGGTGCCCCCGCTTGTCGCCGAAGAAGAACTGCCGAGGGTCCCCCGCGTAGTCCGCCTGGATGTAGAAGACGCTCTCGTCCACCAGCGACATCGCGACCTCGGCGCTGACCGGCCGGCCTTCGTGGTCGCGGGTCGTGACGGTGAACGATCCGTCGTCGCGCGGCAGGTGGTCGGCGCGATCGGGCTCCAGCTCGACCGAGAGGAAGTTCTTCGTCGGCGGCACGACGATCTCCTTCTCGTCCATGAAGAGCTGGCGGTCCTGCACCATCACCGCGCCGAGATAGGCATCGGGCACGTGGCGCTCGGTGACGGGCAACTCCAGAAGCTTCGTCGTGCCGGTGAGATGGACGGCCTGGAACGAATCCAGTCCGCCGGCCTCGACGGTGAAGAGCACCCAGCGGTCGGCGGCGGGCCCGACGATCATCACCGGCGCGGTCTGGCCCACGCGGAAGGTGTCGGCGTCGACGATCAGCTCGAGACCACCGGTGCGGTAGCCGAGGTCGGTCGTCCGCGCGGTCGTGACCCAGACCGTGCACACGGCGGTGACGGGCGGCTCGCCCAGGAGCGCTGCCGTCCCGCCTGCGTTGGAGCGTGGAGTCGCCGGCGGGACACCTGCGCCACGTCGCGGGTCGCCGGGGCTCGACCATACGAAGCGATAGTAGCCCTCGCGCTCGGTGGTGAAGGCTAGTTCGCCTCGGCCCTCCGCATCGAGCCGGACGGTGTGGGTGGCGACATCGTCCTGCTGGAAACCCGCCGATTTCAGCCGCCAATCCTTCATGCCGGGTTCCGGCTTCGGCGGCCAGACCGGCGATCTCTCGCGAGCGGCATTGAGCGGGTCGCCCTTCACCTCGCGGCCGAAGCTGTCGAGCCACACTTCCCACCAACGGTCGCGGGTGACCTTCACCGTGCCGGTGGTGACGACCGGTCGGCCGTTGGCGTCCTTGGCGGTGAAGACGACGCGCAGCTTGTCGCCCGGTCGCGGCAGGTTGTTCGCCGGGCGCGCGGCCACGTTGTAGCTCTGTCGGGTGACGCGGACGCTGCCCACCGCGGAGATCTCGCGGCGCGCCGCATCGGTCACCCGTGCCTCGATCCGGAACTCGATGTCGCCGCCGTTGGCGTCGGTCTCCAGCACCAGGGTGGCACGGCCCTCCGTGTCGGTCTTCAGCGTCTCCCGCTTCACCACTTGGTCAGGAGAGAACGGCTGCGGCCTGAAGCCGCCACGGCGCAGGTGGCCGTCCGGGAAGTACGTCCCGCTGCCGAACGACTCATACAACCACGGGAACTCGCGCGGTGCCGGCCCCGGCCACGCGAAGCCGCCTTGTTTCACGACGACCTCGACCTCCGCTTCCGCCACCGGGCTGCCGGAATAGTAGGCGGCCTGGACGACGATCTCGACGCGGTCGCCGAGCCGGAACGGCTTCTTGCGCTTGCCGCCGCCGGGCGCGTCCTCCTCGGGTGTGAGCACCTTCACCTCGAACTCGGGCAGCTTGTATTCTTCCACTCGGAACAAGGTCGCGTCGCCGACCTGCCGCTCGTGCTTCGCGTCCTCCCAGAACTGCACCCGATATTCGCCAAGCGCCTGCTTCTCGCCGAGCAACACGCTGCCCCAGGCCGAACCGAACGCGTTCAAGGTCGCGACACCGTTGGTCGACACCGTGCCTTGCGGGCCGGTGATCGCGTAGTGCAGGGACGTCCCGGCGGGCGTGGTGTAGGCGCCGGCGACGGAACGCCGCGCGGTGAGCTTCCACTGCGCGAGCTCACCGGGCCGGTACGCCGGACGATCGGTGAAAGCCTGGATCTTCCAGCCGTCCGCAGCGACGTTCCACGTTTCGACCCCGGTCATGACGAACGCTTGCCGTCCTCCGCCGCTCGCCGCCACGAACAGCTGGCCACCGCGTCCTGCCTGATCGAAGCGGGCGACGCCGCCGGCGTCCGTCCGCTTCTCCTGGACCTCGACGCGCAGACGGTTCGAATGCTCGTCGTACCAACCGTGCGCGAGTTTCACGGCCGCCTCCCCGATGGGTTTGCCGCTCAGCGCGTCCACGAACCACGCCAGCGTCGTCTTGCCGCTGGTCTTGAGCACGAGCGTCGCGTCGGACACGAGCAGGAGCTCGCGCGCGGTCGGGCCGCCGGCCTTTGCTTCCAAAAGATACGCGCCGGTCGCGAGTTTGTTGGTCAGGGCGATCATCCGGTTGCCGGGCAGGTGCTCGCCGTTGTCGCCGGTCTCGGCGGTCCAACTCAGCACCGGTTTCGCGTCGCCGGGCAGGATGGTCTGCAGCCACTCGCCCGGGTTCTGGTCAGGACCGGTCAACTTGACGTCGCGCGCCAGATCGACCGGCGTGAGTGTGAAGCCGATGGTCTTCACGTTGCGCCATGTCGCGGTGAACTGCGTCTCGGATCCGGGCAAGAAGATGCCTTGCACGCCGACGCTGAGCTGCGGAGCCGTGATGGACTCGGCTTGCTGTTTCGCCACCGGCCAGTAGCGCGTCTCGCCTTGCTTGAACTCGGCGACGATCCGCCGGTACACGACCAGCGCGCGGACAAAATCTGGTGCCCGTTCCCAGCGGCCTTCTCCGAGGACCCGGAGCTTGCCGGAGGTCGCGAGCCAGTTCGCGTAGCGGAAGAGCGCGTCGTCAAACCACGCGGTCCTCTTGCCCGGCTGGATCGCGGCCTGGAGATCCTCCTCGACCTGCGACAATCCACGCTCGGCGAGCCCTTGGTCGATCGTGGTGGCCGCGCGGAGGAACCGGGCATGGGCGATGTCGTCCTGATCCCGGGCGATGGCCACCGCGTTGTCCAGGACCGGGACCGGGATCTCGTTCCAGAAACCCGGGAATCCGCGGCCCAGATGGTCGGGCCGGTGCCACTTCCACACCATCGCGAGATAGCGGGAGCGCGCGAGATCGATGTCCTTCCGGCCCGCCCACCAATCGAGCGCGAGACCGTAGCGGGAATGGACCTCGGTGCGGTCGCCGCCGGTGCGGGACCGGAGATCGCCGAGCGCTTCGTTCGCCTCGGCCCAGACGAGGTCGCGGTCGGCCGCCGGTGATTCCTTGGGGGCCAGGCCTTCCAGCGCGAGCACGGCATCCAGGACCAGCGGTCCGCCCGCGCCGGTCGCGGTCACCTCCGCGCGCCAACGGGTGTCGGCCAAGCGGAAGGCCAGCCAGCGTGCGTCGTCCTTCTTCGACGAGTTGGTCCCGGCGCGGAGATACGCCTCATGGGCCTTGGCATAGGATCCCTCGGCGAAGAGCTTCTCGGCGTCGCGGCGGACGGCGGAAAGATCGGCGGCGAGCAGCGGAAGCACCGCGAAGAGGCAGAAGAGACGGAGGAGCAGGTTCATGGCGGTCGGGCTTAGCGAGCGGGAGAAATCAGGCAGGTCGGCCGGCCGATGCAAGCGGCCAACCAGCACAACGTCCGAGAGCGGGATCCCTTGGGTCCGGGATGGTCCCGCGATCCTCGGAGGGACTGACCCACGTGCTGCCGGCGTCGCGTCGTCGGTCCGCTGCGGCCGTTGCGTCCACCTGCGGGCCGCCTAGCTTCCTGGCCATGGCAAACGAGCCTGTCGAGATCAAGAACACCTGGGCCGTCGTCCAAGACCACACCCGGGTGTTCCAGGACCTCGTGTACGTCTATCCGGTCATATCGCGGCGGTCGCGCGGTCTGTCGGTCGGGGTGAACCTCAACCCGGACAAGCGATGCAACTTCGATTGCGTGTATTGCGAGGTGGACCGCAAGACGCCGGGGCGTGCCGTGTCCGTGGACCTCGGCCAGCTCCGCACCGAGCTGACGTGGCTGCTCCGCTACGCGCTCGACGGCGGGCTGGCGACGCAGCCGAAGTTCGACCAGGTGCCGGAGCTGACGCGCACGATCCGCGACATCGCCTTCAGCGGCGACGGCGAGCCGACCATGGTGCCGGACTTCGACGAGTGCGTCCGCGTCGTCGCGGAGGTGAAACACGAGCTCGGCCTCGACGGCGTCAAGCTGGTGCTCATCACCGATTCCGCCGGGCTCGACAAGGCGAGCGTGCGCCGCGGGCTGGAGCGGATGGATGCGTGCGAGGGCGAGATCTGGTGCAAGCTGGATGCGGGCACCGAGGCCTATTACCAGCTCGTGAACCGGTCGGCGGTGAAGTTCGGGCGCATCCTCAAGAACATCACCGGGACCGCGCGCACGCGGCCGGTGGTCATCCAGAGCCTCTTCCTCCGCACCCACGGCGCGCCGATGCGGCCGGAAGAGCTCGCGGCGTATTGCGAGCGGTTGACGTCGATCCTCCGCGAGGGCGGGAAGATCCGCGAGGTCCACGCCTACACCGTCGCTCGCCCGACGCCGGAGAGCTGGGCCACCAGGCTGTCGAAGGACGAGCTGGAAGCCATCGCGACGACCATCCGCGCCAAAACGGGGCTGCCGGTGTCGACGTTCGACTGAGCCGGGATGTTTTGGTCCGGGCGGGGACATCCGCCACCGCGTGGATTGGAAGTCCGAGGTGTCAGCGCACCCGCACCTTGCGGTCACAGTCGGATCGCTCCCGGCCGGCTCCTTGCGTTGCCCTCCGCGGTCTGGATCGGGTAGCGTGACGTCCAGATGAAGACGAAGCTCCCCGAAGGATTGACCCAGGACGTGCCGCAGACGTCGTGGGGCAAGGTCCTCCTCGCGACACCGGTGATCATGACCGTCATCGCCACGTTGCTCGCCGGCTTGGCGTCCAGCGAGATGACCCGTGCTCAATACGACCGGGCCTACGGCGCGCAGCTGCAATCGAAGGCCGGCGACCAGTGGGCCTATTTCCAGGCGAAGAAGATCCGGAGCGCGATGCAGCGGAATTCGTTCGAGGTGCTCGACGCGACCACGGAGATCCGTCCGGTCGACGACCCCGCGTTGGCGAAGGTTCCGCTCCCCGCGCCTCCGGTCCACGATCCGGCGGTATCCGCGGCGCTCCAGGCCATCGAGGCACAACAACCCGAGACCGAGATCGCGGCGCTCTTGGCCTCCGTCGGCGTCCCCGCTCTGGTCACCGCGCTGCAGGCCTCCAAGGACGCGGCGCTCGCGTTCGACGCCGCCATGGCACCTGCCGCGCAAGCCTTTGAGCGCCTGGAAAGAGCGCTGCCGCCCCGGGACAGGGCTGCCGCGCGGGACCTCACCGCCGCCAAGATGCGCCACAACTCCGTCCGCTACGACAGCGAGGCCCGGTTGAACCAGACCGTCGCCAATCTCTACGAGCTCCAGGTGCGCAAGGCGAACGTCTCGGCCGAGCGCCATCATCGCCGGAGCGGCAAGTTCTTCTTCGGGATGCTGGCCGCGCAGGCCGCCGTCATCGTCTCCACCTTCGCTGTCGCGGCACGGAAGCGGAATTTTCTCTGGTCCCTCGCAGCGGTGGCGGGTGGCGCGGCCATCGTCTTCGCCGTGTACGTCTACGTGCGCGTCTGACCGCGGCCTAAGGACCTGTTGCGGTCCGTTTCTGCGGTTGACAGGCAAAAACGGGCTTCCCTACGGTTCCCTTCGACAGCCCGCACAAAATGGACACCGCGCACCGGCGTCTTCTCAACGATCGTTTTATGAGCAAACCAGAATCCAACAGGACGGGGCAACGCCCCCAGGCATTCACGCTGATCGAGCTTCTCGTGGTCATCGCGATCATCGCGATCTTGGCCGGCATGTTGTTGCCCGCGCTGAGCAAGGCCAAAGACAGGGCCCAGCTCACCCTCGACCTGGCCAACGTGAAGCAGATCCTGCTCGCGAACCACATGTACGCGTCGGACAACAACGACTACAACGCCCACCCGGGTTGGGGCGGCGACCTGAGCGGTCCCGACTGCTGGGCCTACGCCACGCAGAACAAGAACCGCATCCCCGGCGGGCCTGCCACTCCCGGATCGGCGGCCGGCGCGGATGAGAACTCGGCGAAGTTCAGCAACCAGGTCAAGTTCTTCAAAGTGGGTCAGCTCGGGCCGGCGCTCTCCACCTATAAGGTCTGCTGGTGCCCGAAGGACGTCGCGCTCCGCTACTCCAGCGCCGCGCAGAAGAAGGCTTGGTTGGGTCGCCCGGTGAAGGTCACGTCCTACTGCTGGACGGGCAACATCGGTGGCTACACCGGGTCGCTGGGTACCCAGCCTGCGGACGGCAAGACCTACAAGATCACCGACTTCTTGCCCACCGATTGGCAGATGTGGGAGCAGAACGAGTCCGATCCGTTCTTCTTCAACGACGCCGGCAACAACCCGGAATCCATCGGCGAGACCCTCTCGATGCGCCACTCCGGGGTGCCGAACAGCATCGGTCTGCCCTTCGCCAGCGCCAAGAACCTACCCGGCGGCGCGGTCGTCGGCCGCTTCGGCGGCAGCGCGGACTACGTGAAGTGGAACAGGTGCTACAGCTTGGTGAACAAGAAGGAGCCGGCGCCGAATGAACTCCTCAACGGCCCTCGCTATCGCCGGTGATCCTCTCCCTCCGCACGATGTCATCCAAAGTCTCAAGCGTCTTCGTGGCGGGGCTGGTCCTTGCGGCCTCCGTCGGTGGGGTCGGCTGCAAGAAACCGCCCGCGGTGGATCCGTCCGCGATCACGGCCGCTGAATCGTTGCCCGGTGCCGCAGAAGTGCGGGCAGCCGTCGAGAAGAAAGACTTCGAGGGCGTGTTGACCGCGATCTCGAAGGTCCGCGACCAGGTGACCAACGACGAGCAGAACATCCAGTTCCTGCTCCTCGCCCGCCAGACCCGGGACCGGATCACCGAACTGGCCCCGGATGATCCGAAGGCGATGGAGATCGTCGCGACGCTCCGCGCCCTGAGCACCGGCGGTCGCTGAAGACCCTCGACCTGACGCCATCGGGGACGGCATCCCCCAAGACAAAGACGTCCGCCCTTCCGGCGGACGTTTTCTTTTGCGGACCTGTCGTCTGCGCTGCTGCTTCCCCGATCCGGCCCCAGCAGATTATCGTCAAGAGCCTGCCCGGCAGCATCGGCCAGATCCGGGACACCTTTGCTGACTGCACTTGGAACCTGCCCTGCGAGCCCGAGGTCCGCGGTTCAGCTTTCTGAGCCGAGGGCGGTTCGTCAGAACTACCTTCATCCGACGAGCGGCAGGCCGGAGCGTTCCTGCGTGCGCAGCTGGCCGAGCGCTCGGAACTCGCTTGATCCGAAGAACGAACGGTATTCGCTGCGCTCGTCCGCCGTGAGCTTGCCTATCCGTCACCGCGCCTTCGCTCGCTGAGCTGACCAGCGCGGCATACTTCGCGGGCACGCCGCGGCGGTAGTTGGGCTTCGGATGCTTCCACTTACCAAGCAATCACGCCGCCGTGTGTTGATTTTGGAGCCGAATGAGTTTTCCCACCCCGCGCAAGGCTTCGTTCACGAGCTTGGCGTCGGGGAAAAGCGCCGCCACGTCGGGCTCGAGCACCACGACATTCGTTCCAGCCCGATAACGGGCGGCATACTTGCCGCGGACTCCGCCGGCGAAATCGTATTCTGCCGCCGGTTCATCGGAGGTCCGGCTAGGCTTGGCTTTCTTCATAGGTCGTTCGTTCATGTCGCGACGCGGGCCGTGCGCTGATGATCCGGATGCCGCCCGTCCGGTCAGTGTGGATGACCACAAGCAGTTTGCCAAACGCAGACATACCCATCGTCACAAACCGATCCTCCTCCGTGGAATGCTCCCGGTCGTGGATGGTCAGGGACAGCTCATCTCCGAACACCGTCGAAGCCTCCTCGAAGCTCACGCGATGCTTGGTCAGAATGGTTCTGGCCTTCGTGTCGTCCCGCTCGAACTGGAGGCCCATGGACCGTGCCTTTCAGAACTGCCTATCCGTCACCGCGCCTTCGCTCGCGCTGCTGACCAGCGCGGCGTACTTCGCGAGCACGCCGCGGCGGTAGTTGGGTCTCGGCTGCTTCCACTGGCGCAGGCGGGCGTCGAGCTCTTTGGCGCCGATGTCGAGCGTGATGGCGCGCTTCTCGGCGTCGATGACGATGAGGTCGCCGTTCTTGATCACCGCGATCGGTCCCCCGTCGAACGCCTCTGGCGTCACGTGGCCGATGACGAACCCGTGCGAGCCGCCGCTGAAGCG
>JANNAJ010000493.1:0-2162 GCA_031384285.1 Verrucomicrobiota bacterium | reverse complement strand
GCAACGTCCGGATGAGCCCGTCCACAGATAGCCGCGGCACCGCGCGAGGCTGCGCCGAAGACGAGCACGTCAGGCCCGAGTGGACCGGGTTCCTAGAGCCTGTCCGAAAAGTAGGACAGTGCCTCTGGCCTGTCGGCTCCGGGGCTTCCAGCCCCACGCCCGACAGGCGGTGCCACGGGCTGGAAGCCCGCAGGCAGACAGGCTGGAAGCCTGTCCTACTGGGCCGGCCGGCCTTTTCAAACAGTCTCTTCCATGGGGTCCGATGTGTCGAGTACCGCGCGATGTGACCATCTATGCCTTGCCTTCAGCGTCCAACGCGCAACGTCCCGCCCCGGTCTACACCCCATGGCGAACGGCACCTGCGGACCGCTAACGTCCCATCGGTGCTAGAAAGACACCCTCCGGAACCGTGGAACTGAAGATCTCATATGAAACCTGATTTGTCGTTCGCATTGATCCTGACCGCCGGCACCTTGCTGGTCACCGGTCCGGCCCTGCGCGCCTCGGAGACCGATGACCGCATCGAGGCATCCGCCAAGAAGTCGTACGTGTTCAAGACCTACCTCGCGGAGGACTCGGTCAAGACCGAGGCCAAGGACGGCGTGGTCACCCTGACCGGGACCGTCTCGCAGGCTTCCCATCGGGCGCTGGCGCAGGACACCGTCGAGGGCCTGCCGGGCGTCACCAGCGTGGACAACCGCATCACCGTGAAGGGCGATGGACCGGCCGAGCGTTCGGACGGCTGGTTGGTCGTGAAGGTGAAGTCGGTGCTGTTGTTCCATCGCAACGTGAGTGCCAGCGGCACCGAGGTGGTCGTGAAGGAAGGCGTCCTCACCTTGCGTGGCGAGGCCTCCAGCCAGGCGCAGAAGGAACTGACCGGAGAGTACGCCAAGGACGTCGAGGGCATCCGGGACGTGAGGAACGAGATGACCGTCTCCGCCAAGGCCAAGAAGACGGCCGAGACGACCGGCGAGAAGGTCGACGACGCGTCGATCACCGCGCAGGTCAAGTCGTCCCTCTTCTGGCACCGCTCGACCAGCGCGATCAAGACCAAGGTCCGGACCGTCGACGGCGTGGTCACCGTGAGCGGCGTCGCCAAGAACGCCGCCGAGAAGAGCCTCGTCACCAAGCTGGCCTCCGACGTCGTCGGCGTCCTCAGCGTGGTGAACGAGATGACCGTCGAGATCACCGCTGCCTCGGGCCGCTGATTCCACACACCCGCCGGTCCGGGAGCGATCGGCGCGCCTTGTCCGGCCATCCACCTGCACCGCCACCTCCTCCCCCTGAAATCATGTTGTACACCATCGCCGTGATCCTCCTGGTCCTCTGGCTGCTCGGCATCGTGAGCGCCTACACCATCGGCGGATTCATCCACATCTTGCTGGTCGTCGCCATCGTGATGATCCTCGTGAACCTCATCTCGGGTCGCGGCCGGGCCTGATGGCACGGGACCTCGCCCTCTCTTCCTTCCCGCCCCGTCCGCCGCTCGCCGACCACCTCGTCATCTCTGCCCAAGATCCCATCCATGAACAAGATCGTTTCCATCGTCCTCATCGTCGTCGGGGCGGTGCTCATCGTCCTCGGGGTCGAGGCCACCAATTCGTTCCGATCCGACGTCTCCCGGTTCTTCACAGGATCGCCCACGGACAAAGCCGTCTGGATGCTGATCGGCGGCATCGCCTGCGCCTTGGTCGGACTCGCCGGAACGTTGCGCGGCTCGCGCCAAGGTTGAGTTTCCGGGAGATCGAAGGCGTACCGGACTCCATTGCTGCCCGGGATCGCGCCCGTCCGCGTCCGTGATGGCGAACGGACGGGAGCGGTCACAGGAAGGCGCCCCCACCGCGGTCCGGGCGTGCTCCGAAGCGGCGGACAGAAAGCGATCGCGGGGCGCCGCGGTCGGGGGGAGGAGAACGCCGCCGGACGCCGTCGGTGCACAGGTTGCCCGTCCGGCCAGGTATGCGATGACGAATTCGCCAGCGGCATCGGTCCGCGGGTGGGTGCGATCGGAAGTGGCGGACTTAGGTATCGCGGAGCGGCCCACGGAAGGGACGCTCCCCTCGGATCCGGGGGGAACGGCCAACTTGGCCGTGCTCGGCGGCAACTTGCCGCCGAGCTTCGGCACCGGCCGCGCACCTTCCCGAGAGAGCGTTCCCGGCGCACCT
>JANNAJ010000460.1:0-2741 GCA_031384285.1 Verrucomicrobiota bacterium | reverse complement strand
CGCGCGAAGTCCGCCGAGAACTCCTTCTCCTCGACCACGGTCACGACCTTGCCGTCCTCGAAGACCTGGTGCTGGAGATAATACTTCCGGTTCTTGCGGAACTTGGGATGGAAGGCCATCCCGAGCAGGCCGTTCGGTCCGCGCTCGCTGAAGACCTCGCCGGTGAGGTCGGAGAACACCGACCGCTCGTCGCCCGCCGCGGTCTTCTTCACCCGCCAGATCATGCCTTTCTGGTGGAGCACGAGGAAGACGTCGGGGAAGCCCGGCACCTGCTGCATCGCGGTGAGACCGGTCTTCACCTTCCCGGTCGGCACGGTGAACGGTTCGCTGAAGAAGGGCCGTGCATCGAGCGGTCTCGCCACCAGCGGGATGCGGGCGGGCAGGCCCCGGTCGCTCACCAGCGTGTTCTCCGCTTGGCGCAACGTGGTGAGGTACTCGACGAGGTCGGTGAACTCTTGGAGCGAGAGACCGGTCTGCAGGCCTTCCGGCATGAGCGAGACCGAGGTGCCGTCCTGTCGGCGGATGTCGGCCTTGGCGATGGTCACCGCCTTCCCGTCGCCTCCCATCAGCTGGATCTCCGTGCCGGTCGAGCCTTTGAGCGTTCCCTGGAAGGTGTCGCCGGCCTTGGTCTCGATGACGACCGTGCCGTAGCCCGGTGCGATGGTGGCGGACGGTGTCAGCACCGAATCGACGAGGTCGCGCCGCGCATAGGCGTCACCGGCGGCCGCGAGATCCGGTCCGGCTTTGCCGCCCTTGCCGTCGGTCGTGTGGCACTTGATGCAGGCGAGCTTCGTCTCGTCGGCGAAGAGCTTCGCGCCGCGGGCGACGTCGCCTTCATGGGTGAGGGCGAAGCGGCGATAATCGGCGGGAGCGGGAACGGCACCGGCGGGAGGCGCCTGCGCGGAGATGGATCCGATGGCGGCCAGGAAGGTGGCGATCGCCAGCGCCAAGCGCAGGGCGGTCCGGGTCGGGAAGAAGGGATTCAAGTTGGAAGCCGTCCCGACTTCGGCGGTGCGCGTGCCGGGGGCGGCCGAATCTGCGACGCCGGAGCCGGCGGCGACAACGGGATTCCTGTCGGCATGCGGCGGCGGATCTGTCGTCGGAGCGACCTGGTGCTTGGACCCGAGGGCGTCCGGCGCGTAGCCTGTGGGGGTCGCCCCGAAGATCCGCTCGGAAGCCGGTGGGGTGTCGTCGCCGCTTATGTGGAAGAATCCTGGTCTCAACCTGCCGAGGCACGTCTTGGTCCGGACGGTGCTCGCCGCCGTGTGCTTGCTCGCGCCGGAGCGTGGGTGGGCGGCGTCCGACCCGGTCGCCGGGTTCGTCGCGAAGCACTGCGTCGAGTGCCATGACGCGGACAGCAAGAAGGGCGGCCTCGACCTGACCGCGCTGGGACCGCCGCAGACCTCGGCCGCCGCGATCGCGGCCTGGGTATCCGTCCACGACAAGGTCGATTCCGGCGAGATGCCGCCGGCGAAGAAGAAGCAGCGTCCCGGATCCGGGGAGGTCGCGGCTTTCACGAGCGCCCTGGGCTCGTCGCTCACCGCGGTCGAACGGCGGTCGACCGCGGAGCAGGGCAGGGCGACGCAACGGCGGCTGAACCGCCACGAGTACGAGGCGACGCTGCGCGATCTCTTCTCGTTGCCGTACCTGGAGGTGAAGGATTTCCTGCCGGAGGACACGACGGCCCACGGCTTCAACAAGGTGGGCGACGCGCTCGACGTCTCCCACGTGCAGATGGCGCGCTATCTCGGCGCGGCCGATTTCGCGCTGCGCAAGGCGATGGCGCCGCAGGTGGCGCGTCCGGAGACGAAAACCGAGCGCTACTATGCGTGGGAACAGGGCGAGTTTTTCGGGGCCATCAAGCTCGAAGGCCCGAAGGAGCGTCGCACCTGGCCCCTCATCGGGCTCGAGCTCCAGCGCGATCTCACCGAAGCCGCCCGTCCGAAGCGCCCGGAAGGCCGCGACCAGGCCCGGCGCGACCGCGAATCGATGGGCGTGGTGGTGAGCACCTACGAGCCGACCGAGATCCGCTTTGGCAAGTTCCGCGCGCCGGTCTCCGGCCGGTACCGCCTGCGCGTCTCGGGCCACAGCTTCTGGATCGACCCGAAGTTCACCAATGTGAGCGTCGGCCGCCGTCCCGAGCCGGTGACGCTGTATTCCGATTCCGAGCCGCGGCTGCTGCGGAAGCTCGGCAGCTTCGACGTGGGCACCACGCCGACCGTCGGCGAACTCGAAGTCTCGCTGCTCGCCGGCGAGACCATCCGGCCGGACGCCGCGCGTTTGTTCCGCTCGCGTCCGCCCGACCACAAGAACCCGCTCACCACGCCGGAAGGCATGCCCGGCGTCGCGTTCCAGTGGCTCGAGGTCGAGGGACCGCTGCTCGACCAGTGGCCGCCTGTGGGACACCGGCTGCTCTTCGGCGACCTGCCGATGACCGACCATCCGGTGACCACCGGGACCGGACGTTCCAAGGTGAAGGCCGGTGTCGAGGTCACCTCGTCCCGACCGGAGCGCGACGCCGAGGATCTGCTGCGTGGGTTCATGGCCCGGGCGTACCGGGCTCCCGTGAAGCCGGCGGATGTCGATCGGTTCCTCGGCGTGGTCCGGTCGGCGCTCCTGTCGGGCAACAGCTTCACCGACTCGATGATCGCGGGCTACACGGCGGTGCTGTGCTCGCCGGGTTTCCTCTATCTCGACACGCAGAAGCCCGGACCGCTGGGCGACGGCGCGCTGGCCGAGCG
>JANNAJ010000444.1:0-3073 GCA_031384285.1 Verrucomicrobiota bacterium | reverse complement strand
ACGTGAACCCCGCGCTCGACAAGGGCGATGTCGCCGCCTACCTCAAGTGGATCCGCGGCGAAGAGGGCCAGAAACTGGTCAAGGACGTCGGCTACTATCCCCTGCCGAAGAACCTCCGCGCGAACTGAGCGGAAGAACGGCGCGCCGCCCCGGCGGCGCGCCATGACCGCGGTCCACGCGGTCAGCACGAAGGGCGGAGGCGTTTGTCACCGTAACGTCGGTTGGTGCGACGCCTCCGCCCTGTCTAGCCTGCGCCTGTCAGTCCACCCGTCTCCCGCCCAAGTCCCCAACCCTTTCCTCGCTTGCCGCACCGCTACGCCAACGCCGCGAAACGCCCTTCGGGCTGGATGGGGATCCACCGCGGCCACAACGCCCGTCCGCTCGAATGGATCGCCGAGAAGTTCATCTTCACCGTGAGCCTCTCGGCCATCGCGATGGTCTTCCTCATCTTCCTGTTCGTCGGCCGCGAGGCCCTTCCGGTGTTCCTCGGCGACACCGATAGCGCGTTGGTCCAGACGGTCATCCCGTCCAAGGACATGGAGAAGACCGCTCCGGACCGGTTGGCGCGGTACCTCGGCATGAGCGTCTCCGAGCTCAAGACGAAGGACGCCGACACCCTCCGCACGATGATGGAGATCCGCGAAGAGGCCGCCAACGAGGTCCCTGCCGCGGTCCGCGATGACAAGGACGCAACGGCCGACACGACGGAGTGGAAGTATCTGCTGAAGCCGCACCAATGGACCGGATACCCGAAGCCCGAGTACATCTGGCAACCCGTCAGCTCGATCCATAAGTACAATCTCGTCCCGCTCGTCATCGGCAGCCTGAAGACCACGCTCATCGGTCTCGCGTTCGCGGTTCCCCTTTCCCTCGCCGCCGCGATCTACGTGTCCCAACTGGCGCCGCCGAGCTGGAAGGAATGGATCAAGCCCGGCATCGAGTTCTTGTCGGGCATCCCGTCCGTCGTGCTCGGTGCCTTCGCCTTCCTGGTCTTGGCGGGGTTCCTCCAAGATATCTTCGGCTACCGGTACCGGTTGAACGCGTTCGTCGCCGGCATCGCCCTCGGCCTCACCGCGGTGCCGCTCATCTTCTCGATCGCGGAGGACGCCCTCACCAGCGTGCCCCGCAGCTACGTGCAGGCGGCCCTCGCCTTGGGCGCTTCGAAGTGGCAGACCGCATGGCAGGTCGTGTTGCCGGCCGCCGCGCCGGGCGTGTTCGCGGCGATCGTGCTGGGGTTCGGACGCTGCATCGGCGAGACGATGGTCGTGCTCATCGCCAGCGGCAACGCGAGCGTCGTCTCGTGGGACATCTTCGATTCCACCCGCAGCCTCACCGCCACCATCGCGGCCGAGATGGCCGAGGCGGTCAACGGCGGCCACCACTACCGCGTGCTGTTCATGCTCGGCACGCTGTTGTTCGCCGTGACCTTCGCGACCAACCTGCTCGGCGATGCCGTGATGCAACGCCTGAAGAAGCAACGCTGAGGCCACCGCCCGACCCGCCATGAGCAACCCGATCCCGCCCGCCGCCTCCCTCCGCCGCTTCGACCACAAACGGCCCGACATCGCCTCGGGCCTGTTCACCGGCCTGACCGGCCTCGCGACCTTCGGGATCCTGGCCATCCTCGCGGCGATCCTGGGCAACATCCTCTACCACGGACTGCCGGGCCTCTCTTGGCGGTTCGTGTCCACCATCCCGCGCAAGGACATGTTCGAGCCGGAATCCGCGGCGGTCCTGTCGATGATCGTGGGCACGTCGATCCGGGTGATGGTCATGACGATCTTCGTCATCCCCATCGGCGTGATCACCGCCGTGTACCTCACCGAGTACGCGGCGAGCGGTTCCGGCTACACCCGCATCATCCGCGTCGCCATCGCCAACCTGGCCGGCGTGCCGTCGATCGTGTTCGGTCTGTTCGGCCTCGGGTTCTTCATCAACTTCATCGGCAAGAACCTCGACCAGCTCACCCACCAGTCCGGTCCGCTGTTCGGCAAGCCCACGGTGCTCTGGGCCTCGCTCACCTTGGCCGTGATGACCATGCCGGTCATGATCGTCGCCACGGAGGAGGCGCTGAAGGCGATCCCGCCGGGGTTGCGCGAGGCCAGCCTCGCCCTCGGAGCCACGAAGCTGGAGACCATCCTCAAGATCGTCCTGCCCAACGCGCTCCCGGGCATCCTCACCGGCGCGATCCTGGCGGTCAGCCGCGCGGCCGGCGAGGTCGCCCCGATCCTCTTCACCGGCGTCGCCTACTACATGGCCGACCTGCCCAGCAAGCTGACCGACCAGTTCATGGACCTCGGCTACCACGCCTTCGTGCTCAGCACGCAGTCGGACAACATCGAGAAGACCCGGCCGATCCTCTATGCGACCGTGCTCGTGCTGCTGATGCTCACCTTCTCGCTCAACGCCATCGGGATCATCGTCCGCGCCCGCATCCGCAAGGCGATGCGTGCCGGGCATTGAGCCGGCCCCCGAGCCCCGACCGACCCGCGACGCCGAACCCGATCCATCGACCGATCCAAGACCGTCCTGTTCTTCCTATGGCCGCCATCACCCTGCCCGCCGACCCCGTCGACCTCGTCACGTCTCCGGACGTGTTATCGGCGGCCCCGCTCATCGAGGCGAAGAACGTCGAGCTCTTCTACGGGGCCTCGCGGGCCTTGAAGGGGATCGACATCACCATCAAGGAGAAGCTGGTCACCGCCTTCATCGGGCCGTCCGGCTGCGGCAAATCGACGTTCCTCCGGTGTTTCAACCGGATGAACGACCTCATCGACAACGTCCGGATCACCGGCCAGTGCCTGATCGGCGGCGAGGACATCTACGCGAAGGACGTCGACGTCATCGAGCTGCGCAAGCGCGTCGGCATGGTCTTCCAGCGCAGCAACCCCTTCCCGAAGTCGATCTACGACAACATCGCCTACGGCCTCCGGTTGCATGGCACGAAGGACAAGTCGGAGATCGACGGCATCGTGGAGAGCTCCCTCCGCGGCGCGGCGCTCTGGGACGAGGTCAAGGACCGCCTCCACAGCAGCGCGCTCGGGCTCTCCGGCGGCCAGCAGCAGCGTCTCTG
>JANNAJ010000209.1:0-3572 GCA_031384285.1 Verrucomicrobiota bacterium | reverse complement strand
CCTCGGACGGCGGTTTTTACAGCGTGCTGCCGTGCGTCCCGCCGGCAGACGGCTCGCACGGCGGGCGCGCGCGGAAAGGTCCCACGGGGCGGGATTCGGCGAGCCTCTGCCGGCAAGATGCCGGCAGCACGTTCCGCCGATTCATACCGACTCTTGGTGGATACCGGCAGAACTCGGCTTCACGTTGTGGGCGGCTTGCCCTGCAAGCCGAGCGGGTTGCCGGGGGGCGACCCGCCAACGGTCCGACCAGAGATCACCCCGACTTGGTATTACTCGTGCCGGAGGGCCTCGACGGGGTCCATCTTCGCGGCCCGAAGGGCGGGATAGAGGCCGAACACGACGCCGACGAGCGCCGAGATGGTGAAGGCGGCGAGCGGCGACCAGAAGGTGATGATGGTCTTCATGCCGGCCGCGGCCGAGACGGCGAAGGGGATGGCGACGCCGAGCAGCACGCCGATCGCGCCGCCCGCCCCGCTGAGCAGCACGGCCTCGATCAGGAACTGCGTGGTGATGTCGCGCTGCTTCGCGCCGAGCGCGCGGCGGATGCCGATCTCGCGGGTCCGCTCGGTGACGTTGGCGAGCATGATGTTCATGATGCCGATGCCGCCGACGAGCAGCGAGATCGCCGCGATCGAGCCGAGCACGATGTTGAAGATGCGCTTGGTCTTCTCCTTCTGGCGGAGCAGCTCCAGCGGGACGACCACGTCGTAGTCCTTCTTCTTGTGGTTCCGCTCCATGAGGTCCTTCACCGCCAGCGACACTGCGACGACCTTCTCCGGGTCGTCCACCTTCACGGTGACCTCGTGCAGGGCGACGCGCTCGCGCTCGAAGCTGCCGCTCCGGCGCTTGAACAGCACCTCGCCGTAGCGGCGGCGCGCCGTCTCCAGCGGGATGTACATGCGGTCGACTGCCTGCTGCGCGGAGGATTGGCCGGTGTCGTCGCCTTTGGCGCGGGAGAGCGGTTCCATGATGCCGATGACGCGGTAGTACTGGTCGCCGATGCGGACGGTCTTGCCCAACGGCGCCTCCAGCGGGAAAAGGCGCCGGGCCATCTCGGCGCCGAGGGCGCAGACGTTCTCGGCGGCCGCTTGGTCGGTCTCGGTGAAGAAGCGACCCGATGCGACACGGTGGTTCCGCATGGCGGGATACCACGAGACGGTGCCGACGACCTCGGCATCGACGCGGATGGTGATGTTCCAGACGTATTCCCGCATCACACGGGCCGGCACGATGGTGGTGACGCCGGGGATGGTCGCCTGGATCCGGGAGATGTCCTCGTACTTGATGCCGTAATCCAGGGTGAAGTTGTTCTGGTTGTTGGAGATCTTCTGGTCCTCGGGCGGCTTCACGCTGCGGAGGATGATGTTCTGGGAACCGAGGTTCTTGATCTGCTCCTGCGCCTCGAAGCTGGCGCCCTCGCCGATGGCGAGCATGGCGATCACCGAGCACACGCCGAACACGATGCCGAGCACGGTCAGCAGCGACCGCAACCGGTGCGACCAGAGCGAGCGGAGCCCGAGACGGACGGAGCGACGTAGCCGGGAAGACGGGAAGATGGACAGACCTCGGATCACACGGTTGGCACGGATGGGGCGTTCATCGCCGGATATCGGATTCCAACTGGCCGTCGCTGAGGCGGACGATGCGCCGGGAGCGTTCGCCGACGCTGGCGTCGTGCGTGACCATGATTAGCGTCTTGCCGGCGGCGTTGAGCTCGTCGAATAGCGACAAGATCTCGCGGCCGGAACTGGAGTCGAGGTTGCCGGTCGCCTCGTCCGCGAGGATGACGAGCGGATCGCTGGCGAGCGCGCGGGCAATGGCGACGCGTTGCTGCTGTCCGCCGGAGAGCTCGAAGGGCTTGTGGTCGAGTCGGCGCTCCAATCCGACCCGCTTGGCCAGACCGATCGCGATGGCGCGGGCCTCGTCGTCGGACCGGCCCTGGTAGAAGAGCGGGACCTCGATGTTCTCCAGCACGTTGAGCTGCTGGATCAAGTTGTAGCTCTGGAAGATGAACCCGAGGCGGCGTCCGCGGATGTCGGACAGGGCGTCGTCGTCGAGCGCCGAGATGTCCGTCCCGCCGAGCAGGTAGCGTCCCGACGTCGGTCGGTCGAGGCAGCCGAGCAGGTTGAGCAGCGTGGATTTCCCGCAGCCGGACGGCCCCATGATGGCCACGTATTCGCCGGCGGAGATGTCGAGCGACAACCCGCGCAACGCTTCGACCACGACGTCGCCCATCCGGTACGAGCGGCGCACGGCCTGGAGGCTGACGATGGGCTGCGGGGCGCTCACTTGCTGGCGGTCGGCTTGGCCGGGGCCCCGGCCGGCGCGGCAGCGCTCGCGGCGGGCTTCTTGCCGTCGTCGCCGGGATGCTCGCTGTCCGGCGCGCGGAGCAGCACGGTGTCGCCGGCCTTCACGCCGCGCTTGATCTCGATGAACTCGTCGGTGAACTCCCCGGCCTCGACCTCGACCTGCTTGGGCTTGCCGCCGGGCTGGAACACGACGGTCTTGCCGTCGCGCTGGCTCACCGCCTGGAGCGGTACGTGCACGACGTCGTCGAGCCGCTTCACCATGATCTCGATCTTCGCGCTCATGCCGGGCTTCAGCCACTCGCGCGTGCCCTCGATGGCGACGGTGGTGGTGTAGAGCTTCATGTCCGGGTTCATCCACCGGTTCTCCGAATCGGGCAGCACGCCGACCTTGGTGACCTCGCCGGTCAGCGGGTCGTCGGGGAAGGCGTCGGCCGTGATCCGGACCTTGAGGCCCTTCTTCACCTTCTTGATGTGCGATTCATGCACGCCCACGTTCACGCCCATCTTCTTCGGGTCCGGGATTGTGATCAAGGCCTGCCGTTCGAAGACCTGCGAACCGACGGCGATGCGCTCGTTGTTGTTCCAGTAGGAGCGCTGGTTGCCGCCGCCGTAGACGACGAGGCCCGGCGTCTTGGCGTAGAGCAGGCACTTGGTGATCTGGGCGGCGAGCTCGTCGCGGTTCTCCTTCTCGATCTGGAAGCGGCCTTGGGCGCCCTTCAGCTTGGCCTCGGCCTGGGCGAGCTTGGACACCGACTCCTTGCGGGAGCGGATGAGGCCCTGGAGGGCTTCGTCGAACTTGCCGAGCGTCTCCTCGGCCATCTTGGGGAACTCGTAGCGCACGAACAGGTCGCGGGCGGTGGCCGCGGCGTCGACCTTGAGGCTGGCCTGTTCTAAGCCGATCTGATCGTTCTCCAGCTCGCTCTTGGTGACGAAGCCTTTCTCGAAGAGCCGCTTCGTGCCGGTGAGCTTGTTCGTGGCCTGGCCCGCCGCGGTCTTGGCGACCAGCAGCTCGTCGTCGCGCTTGCGCAGCTCCTGCTTGGCGGCGCCGTCGGCGAGCAGCTCGGCGCGGGCGTAGCGGGTGAAATCGACGACGAATGGGTTCGTGGCGACCACGGCGGTGCTGTTGGTGAGCAGGTCCTCGCGCAGGCCCAGCTTTCCCACGATCTCGCCGGTGATCTGGGAGCCGAGATATTTCTCGAGGTCCATCAGGCCGAAGCGAGCCTTCTGCTCCGCGGCCTTGATGTCGGTCTTGTTCTGGTTGAC
>JANNAJ010000382.1:0-8779 GCA_031384285.1 Verrucomicrobiota bacterium | reverse complement strand
GCGTGCACCGTGATCAAGAAGCCCAGCAACAGGCTGGACGCGACGGGGACAAACTTATGGGTTCTCATTCTTCTCCTCCTGCTGACGTTTCTGGAGCAACCGCTTCAACACTTCGCCGGCTTCGTCGCCGGCATCGTTGGCCGAAGTCGCGGATGCGGCGGACGGAGCGGCGACGGCATGGGACACGCCGGCCGCCGCGACTTTCCACGGGCCTTCGTCCTCGCGGCGCATCTGGGCGCCGACCTTCAACGTCACCGGCTTGCCGTCCGCTTCCATGCGGACCTCGTCGGGCGTGACCGCCACGACTTTATGGCCGGCGATGGTCTCACCGATCTTCACCGCCTTGCGGTAGAGGGCGCTGCTGCCGTCGAAGAAGGCGACCTCGCCCTTCGCGTAGCTCATCGTCCCGACGACGGTGAAGGTGTCCACCTGCGGCTGGCGCGGCCGCTCCTCGCCGCCGCGGGCAGAGCGGCTGCTACGTCCGGCGTTGAAGATGTTGCGGTCGGCGATCTGGCGGAACGACGCGTAGTCGATGCCGACCGTGGCGGCGGACGCATCGGTCGCGGCCCGCACCGGGGCGTTGGTCGCGGACGCCGCCTTCGCGGTGGTCCCGTTCGTCATCGAATTGGCGGTTCCGGCGGGTCCCACGGCCTTGGCAACGGCTTCCGCCGCGCGCGCCGGAGCGGAGGCGAGGACGAATCCGATGACGAGGACGGCAGGCGACATCCGCGCCGTGTTGGAAAGGTCGGTTCTCATCGCTTCTCGGTGCTCAGCACGAGTCCGCTCACCTGGAGCCCGAGAGTCAACTGCGCTCCCGTCGAGTCACGCGAGCCCAGCTCCACGGAATCCACGCGCAGCGCGAGCGGGTCGGATTCCACCTCGTGCAGGAACCGCGTGATGGTCGACAAGCTGCCCGAGGCATCGACGCGGCATTCGAGCGTCATGAAATCATCGGCCGTGCGTTTCCATTGCGGTTTGATCGAGGTGACGGTCACGCGGCTCACGCGGGACCATCCGTCGAATGCGCCGAGCACGCGTCCTTCGGCGGCCGAGAGATCGGCCGGGAGCGTGTTGGTCCGCATCGCGGTCCAGCGGTCGCGGATGCCGCGTTCGCGCTGGAGCATCTGCCGTCCGTCGACGATACGTTTCTGGAGGTCGGTGATCGCTTGGCCGCGGCCCTGCCAGCTCTTGGTGAGCGGTGTGAGAACGAGGTTGTCGGCCGCCCACAGGCCGACGATCCCGAGGGCGACGGCGGTGAGGAGCTGCTGCCGGTTCTTGGGGTCGAAGTTCATGGGCGGGACGGGCCGGCGGCCCAACGGAAGTTGAAGTTGAACTGGACCGACGCCTTGCCGGGGGACTGTTCGAGCTGGAGCTCGGCGATGTCGGGCGTGGCGCGGAGTTTATCCAACGTCCGGTTCATCGCGACTCGGTCCGTCGCCGTCGCGGAACAGATCACCTGTCCCGATTCGCGGATCTCGATCGTCTTGGCCGTCACTTCGCCGTTCACGGGGAAGGCCTCGGTCATCCGCCGCAGGATTCCCAGACTGCGGACCGAGTCGTCGAACCACGGCCGGTAGCGCTTGATCTGCTGCTGCAACGTCTCCAGTTCGCGGACCTTGGGCGCCATCCCGGACCACTCGGAGCGGAGCATGGTCAACCGCACCTGCTGCACGATGAACGCGAGGGACACCGCCGCGACGACGGCGCCGCCGACCTTCGCCGCCAGCACCAGTTTGCCGGAGGAATGCTTGCCCGCGAACTGTTGCCACGCCGAGACCTGCGGCGGCAGGAACTCCAATCCGGTCGCCGTGCCCGCCAGATATCGCGTCGCCACGGCCATGGCGGCGCCCGCCAGAGCCGAAGCGGGGACCTTGAGGCCCAGCTCGCCCGGAGCGAAGGCGACCACCCGCTCGACCTCCAGGCCGAGGGCCGCGGCGCGCGGGGCGAGATCCGCGGCGAGCCGGTCCGCCGCGGCGCCGGTGCCGAAGATCCGCAGGCCGCGCAGGCTATCGCGCAAGGTCGGCGGCAACTGGCCCGTGGTCACGCGCAGCTCGCGTCCCACGCGATCGACCGGCACCTGGGCCTCGGCTCCCTCGCCTTGGACCGCCGGTTCCAGGACCCTCAGAGCCGCGATGCCCCCGCCGGCGACCGCCAGGAGCGCCACGTCACGGGCACCGACGAAGAGCGCCACCACGCCGCCGCTTCCGCCGGTCTTGCCGGGAAGTTGCGATGCCGCGATGCCGATGGTGAACGACACGGGCGTGAGCCGGGCCGCGCGCAGCATCGACCCGATCTTCGCGATCTGCTCGAGCGGCACCGCCAGCTGCGTCGCGTACACCGGGCCGTCCGCGACCTGCGACCGGGAGACCGCGATGCCCAAGGCCTCGGGCGCGAAGGGAAAGCCGTTCTCCGCCTCCAGCTGGAGCAGGCCACGGGTGTCCTCGTCGGAAAGCTCCGGCAGCACCGACTGGAGCGAGAGCACCCAGCTCGCCGGCAGCGCGACGACGCACCGCCGCTCGCGGATCTCCGCGGCGTCGAGCATCGCCTTGAGTTCGGCCCCGAGGACCGCCGGGTCCGCCTTGGCCGGATCGACGCTGAAGGTGCCGGCGGCCGTCTGCGCGATCCCGGCGGCATCGCCGTCGCGACGGACGACGACCGCCTCGACGCGCGTGCCGTCGAAGGCCAGACCGAGCACGGCCTGCGGACGCTGTTTCTGGAACCAGTCCTTCATCGGGAGTCCATCGCTAAAGTTTGCAATCGTGAACGTGCCTGCCTCCCGAGCGCCCAACCGAGGTCGCCGAGGTCCTGCCGGTAGATGATCCGCGGTGTGCCGGCCGAGAGATCGAAGACGAACCGCGCGCGCCGGTAGCCGCGACCGAGGTGGCCGACAGCGGCGATGTCGGCGGAGAAGTGGTAGCTGCGGCCGGTGATGTAGCGGCCGGCTCGGGCGGCGTTCTGCGCCCCGAGGAGCTCGGCGGCCCAAGCCACGGTGTTTAGTTTCCCCGCGTTCGACTGCCGGTAGGCGACGAGCGTCGGGGCGAGCTCGGTGCCGATGCCCGGGATGCAGGCGAGCACCTGCTCTCCGGCGGTGTTGATGTTCACGAGGCCGCTCGGCGCGTTGGTGCCTTGCGCGGAATAGAGGTCGCTTTCGACGAGCGCGAACTCGTCCGTGGTCATCCGGCTGCGCATGTAGAACTCGAGCACGCTGTTGATCGTCACCGGTTGTCCGCCTTGTCCGCCGCCCGGGCCGCCCGCGCCGCCGCCGAGCTGTCCCATGACCTGGTTCCCCCGCGCCGTGCCGAGCGCCGTCTGGAGGAGCGTCCGCAGCTGCGCGTTCTGGCCGGGGTTCTGGCGGATGTTGATGCGCGGCGTCCCGTTCGTGGTGGTCACGGGTTCCTTGGCGGCGACCGTCACGAACTCGAGGATCCCCGGATCGAGGCGACCGTTGCGGTCGTCGACCGGGAGGGAGGCCGTCCCATCGTTCTCGTTCACGTCGAGCACGCCGTTCCGGTTGAGGTCCTCGCCGTAAAGGGTCTCGGCATCGGCCCCTTCCACCAAGCGCAGCTCGTCCACGCTCTCGAAGGGCGCGTTCTTGCAATAGTAGGGCGGGTTCTTGAGCAGATAGGTCTCGTCCTCGGCGCCCAGTTCGGTGACCTCGCTGTCGGCGTCGCGCCAATCGACGATCGCGGCGGCCAGCTCCGGGGTCATGCGCGGCAACAGCTGCAACATCGCGGCGGTGGCCGTGTTCAGGTCGAGCTTCGACGCTTCATCCACGAGCGCGAAGCAGGGCAGGTCCGTGGTGACCTGCGCGGGCTGCTTCGGGTCGCGGCCGATGAACCAGAACGTGGAATCGCCGACGGCCGCCGCTTCGTGCTGGTAGGTCGCCGGATCGGGCAGCACGCCGGTCGGGTCGAGCTTGCCGAGCAGGTAGGTGGCGTAGCGGGCCGCGCCCTCGATCGCTTGGTCGGCTTCGAGGCCGGCGGCGCGGTTGTCCGATGCGCGCAGGTCGAGCGCGGAGGTGTTGCCGAAATAGAGCGCGAGCGCCACCAGACCGAACGCGACCCAGAGCGTGATGATGAGGGCGGATCCGCGGTCGTAGCGTGGACGCGAGCGGTCGGATGCGGATTCCGCGGCAGCGCTGCCCGGAAGTCTCACGGCGCACCTCCCGTCGTGCTGGTCGAACCGGTGCTGTTCGTCACCGACGCCACCATGACCGTCACAATCATCTGGATCGACCGGACCGCTTGCGCCGGGCCTTGACGGACGCCCGGGGCGAAGGGTTCCGGCGCCATGGCGATCTCGACCTTGATCGCCTTGGGCAACGTCGTGGCGTCGTTGGTGGAGTTCCACGATGTCCGCCACGTCGTGCCGTCGTAGAACGACAGGTCGAGCCGGCCCACGCCGGTCATCAGGCGCTGCTCGTCGGCCTGTTCCTCCGAGACGGGGCCGAGGTTGCGCTTCACCACGCGGACGAGGTCGCGGCCAGCGGAGGCGGTCCGGTTGGTCGTGTCGCGCAGCACGTAGGCGACCTTCTGGATATCGGCCCACGGCGATCGATCGCGGAAAACGCCCGACGTGGTGTAGATCTCGGTGCCGACGTCCTGTTCGTTGATGCCTTGGATGGTGGCGGCACTGTCGAGGATGCCGGCGTAGGTGCCGCCGGGCATGACGATACCGGACAGATCGCGGCGCAGCGTCGCCAAGGCCAACTCCACCGGCATCGCCTTCGCGGCAGAATCGGCGGTCTTCTGCCGGAGCCGTATGGCGCCGAAGAACACGGCGTTCACGGCCGCTAGCACGAGCGCGAAGATGACGATGGCGAGCAGGACCTCGATCAGGGTGAAAGCGCCGCGGCCGGGAGCGGGGGAACGGGGAAGCGGCGGAGAAGCGGGGGCCCGATCGCCCCCTCGCGTCCTCGCTCCCGGGCATCCCGTCGCGACGGACCGGGCACCTGCCATGGATGGGAGGATCTTCATGGCTGGCTGCTGTCCACGAGCGTGCTGAGGCGCACGTCGTAGTCCTTGCCCTGGACCTGGTAGGTCACCTGCATCGTCAGAAGGCGCAGGGTGTCCTTGTCCCAGGCGCGGCTCTGCAGGTTCCAGCGGAACTGGCGTGCGCCTTCCTCGGCGACGCCGCTGGAGGCGGATTGCTTCCACTGTCCCGTGACGACCATCTCGTTCATCAGGCGGTCCGCGACGCGGGCGGCGACCGATTTCCGTTCGGCGACCTGCCCGGCGAGGTTCGCGACCTGGATCGCCTTGACCGCGACGGGGATCACGATGGCGAGGAACGCCATCGCGGCAAGCGCCTCGGCCAACGTGAAGCCGGCGCGGCACCGGTCACCGGCGGACGAAGGCGACGTCGTTGGTCTGGACCTCATAGCTGGCACGGTTCGGCGATCGGGTGATCCAGACCGAGCTCCGGGCGCCTGGTGCGCTGGCCGGACCGCCGGTGCGTTCGCGTTCGCGGAGATAGAAGCTCTGCGGGCTCGATTCGGCGACGAAGCCGTCGGGCTGGAAGCGGATCGAGACCGCGCCGGCCCCGAGCCCCGGCGTCCCGGGCAGGACGGGCACCTGCGGTCCGGTGACGCGCTCACGCGGATCGAGCTGCAGCTCGACGTCCTCGGCGAGCTGGAACGTGACCGCCTTCTCGTCGCGCGCCGAGAAACCGTACTCCTCGGTGAGGCCGTAGGCGCGCCGGACGGGATCGAGCCACAGGAGCATGGGCACGCCTTCCGAGACGGCCCGGCTGCGGGCGTAGCGGACGAGCGCCAGGAACCTGGTCGATTCGGAATCAAGGTCACGGCCGCGGAAGAAGTTGCCGAGCGACGGGGCGACGAGGGCGATGACGACCACGAGCAGCGTCATCACGAGGATCAGCTCGATGAGCGTGAACCCCGCGGCCCGGCGTCGTTCAGCGCTTGTTGGAGCTCCAGTTGTTGATGTCATCTTCGGTCCCCATCTGGCCGTCGGGTCCCATCGACGACACGTCGTAGGAGGTCGGGTTGTTCTTGCCCGGGCACTCGTAGACGTAGTCGTTGCCCCAAGGGTCCTTCGGCACCTCCTTGAGGTAGGGCCCGCGCCAGTTCTTGGCGTCGCGCGACGCTTGGACGAGGTCGTTGAGGCCGCTCTTGCCCTTCGGATAGAAGCCGTTGTCGACCTCGTAGGCGTCGAGCACGGTGGCGAAGCTGGAGACCTGCGTCTTCGCGGCGGCCTGGCGGGCCTGCTCGGTGCGGCCGGCGAACTTCGGGACGACGATGGCCGCGAGCACGCCGAGGATGACGAGCACGAGCAGCAGCTCGATGAGGGTGAAGCCGCGGCTTCGCCCGGAGTTCCGGGTTCTAAGTTTCAAGTCGCGAGTCGGTGTCTTCATGGGAACGGGGTCTTTCGGGTTCGAGAATTCTTTCTCGGGTCACTTGATCTGGTCCTGGAGCGAGAAGATCGGCAGCACCATGCCGATGACGATGAGGCCGACGAGGCCGGCGACGATGAACAACATCAGCGGCTCGGCCAAGGAGACGGCGGCCTTGAGCTGCCGGTCGAGGTCGCCCTCGGTGACGTTGGCGATGCGGACCAGCTCTTGGTCGAGCCGTCCGCTCTCCTCGGCGACGGCGATCATCTCCAAGGTGGCGCCGGAGAAGAGCACGCGGCAATCGCCAAGACTCGGCCCGAGCTGGCGGCCTTCCTTCACGCGTTCGATCGAGTTCGAGACGGCATCGACGAGGATCTGGTTGCCGATCGACCGGCGCGCGACGTTCAGGCCGGCGATCAGCGGGACGCCGGCGCCGAGCAGCGTCCCGAGCATCCGGCAGAAGCGCGACATGGCGAACTGCGCCACCAGCGGTCCCACCACCGGCGCGCGCAGGATGCCGCCTTCCCAAGAACGGCGACCCGCCTCGGAAGCCAGCCAGGTGCGCAGCATGAACAGGCCGATGCCGATGCCCAACGCGCCGAGCAGCCCGTAGGTCCGCATCGCGTCGCTGATGCCGACGATGATCCGCGTGATGAGCGGCAGCTGTCCGCCGAAGCCGGAGAAGATCAGCTGGAACCGCGGGATGAAGAAGACGAGCAGGAAGACCAGGACCGCGACGGCGAGCACCAGGATGATCACCGGATAGAGCAGCGCGTTGACGACCTTCGACTTCATGTCCCCCTCGCGCGCCTGGAAATCCGCGATCTGCGCCAGCACCACGTCGAGGAAGCCGCCGGTCTCGCCCGCCTCGACCATGGCGACGTAGACCCGCGGGAAGGTCTCCGGATGGCGCCCCATCGCGGCCGTGAGCGAGAGTCCGTCCACCACGCCGTCGTGGATCTGCCGCCACTTCGAGCCGGCCAGCGGCGTCGCCGCTTCCTTGGTCATGATGACCAGCGCGCGGCTCAGCGGGACGCCGGCGGCGAGTAGGCTCGAGAGCAGGCGGGTGAAGTTCTCGAGGATGCGCGGCGTGATCTTGCCGGATCCACCGAAGGCGACCTTCGGGCCGGCGGCCTGCTTGCCCGCGGCACCGGCCTCCTTGCCGGATTCCTTGGGTTTCGCCGGGGCCTTCGCGGGCTTGGCGGGGCTTCCCGTCCCGCCGCGTTCGGTGAGCCGGATCGGCCGCAGCCCGCGGCCCCACACGAGCTTCATCGCCTCTTGGCGGCCGCCGGCCTCGACCTCGCCCTCGAGGGCCCGGCCGTCGGCTTGCAGCGCTTTGTAGGTGAAGAGCGGCATGGCGTCAGGCGCGGTCCACCGCGAGCTCGGCCACCGATGCGTCGCCGCCGGCGCGTCCATCGACCGTGGAACGCGAGACCTCCTTGGCGGTGGTCACGCTGAGCACCTCCTCGACGGTGGTGATCCCTTGCCGGACCAGGCGCCAGCCGTCCTCGGCCAACGTCCGCATGCCGTCGCGACGACCGGCGTCGCGGATCTCGTCGGTGGACGCGTTCCGGAGGATCAGCTGCCGGATCTCGTTGCTGGAATCCATCCACTCGTAGATTGCGTGCCGGCCGTGGAAGCCGGTGTTCCGGCACTCGCGGCAGCCGACCGAGCGGTAGGTGGGATGCGATGTCGGGATGCCGAGCCGCGCCTTGAAGGTCTGCGCCGTCGGCGAGTCGTCCACCACCTTGCACTGCTTGCAGAGGACGCGGACGAGGCGCTGGGCGAGGACGGCCTCGAGCGACGAGGCGACAAGGTAGGGCTCGACGCCCATGTCCACGAGGCGCGTGCAGGCGCCGGCGGCGTCGTTCGTGTGCAGCGTGGAGAAGACGAGGTGGCCGGTGAGCGACGCCTGCACCGCGATCTGCGCGGTCTCGGCGTCGCGGATCTCGCCGATGAGGATGACGTCCGGGTCGTGGCGCAGGATGGAGCGCAGCCCGCGGCCGAAGGTCAGGCCGGATTTCTCGTTCACCTGGATCTGGTTGACGCCGCGGAGCTGGTACTCGATCGGGTCCTCGATGGTGATGATCTTGCGCTCGGTGTCGTTGATGGCGTTGAGCGCGGTGTAGAGCGTGGAGGTCTTGCCGGACCCGGTCGGCCCGGTGACGAGCACGATGCCGTGCGGAAGCTGGAGGACGTGGTCGAAGCAGGAGAGCTCCCGGGCGTCCATGCCGAGGTCCTTCATGCCGCGGAGCGTGGAGTTCTGGCGGAGCAGACGCATCACGACGGCCTCGCCGTGGAGCATGGGGATGATCGAGACGCGGATGTCGACCTCGGCGTCCTCGATGCGGACCTTGATGCGACCGTCCTGCGGCAGGCGTTTCTCGGCGATGTTGAGATGGCTGAGGATCTTGACGCGGGAGACGAT